>CAYQMZ010000018.1:23069-25994 GCA_964418725.1 uncultured Pirellulaceae bacterium | reverse complement strand
GCTATGAGCATGACGACAATCACCGTCGACGACTCCACGAACGATGCACTGCCTACCGACATAAGCGACAATCGCAAAGGCAGATTGCCGTACCAAGGCCACGGTCAAATCGCGGTCGCGGTAGAAGAGGTAAGTCACTTTCAGGACTTAATGGACCTCATCAAACCTCGCATCAGCTCCATGGTGCTGGTGACCGTTGCGCTTTCGTGCTTCGTCGCAAGTGGTGGCCATCCAAACCTCTGGTTACTTTTCCACTGCTTGCTGGGAACTACTTTGGTGGCCGCAAGTTCTGGAGCGTTCAACCAGATTCTAGAGCTGAAGACTGACGCCAAGATGCGTCGTACGTTTAACCGCCCCCTGCCCTCGGGGCGAATGACGGTCCAGGAGGTAGCAGTTTTCGGTATCGCCACGCTGGTCGGCGGTATTGGCTACCTTTCACTTACTGTCGGGACAGCACCGACCGTCTGGGCCGCGATCACTTGGTTGGTGTATGTGTGCATCTACACGCCAATGAAGCTGCGAACCAGTTGGAATACGACTGTGGGTGCAGTGTCTGGTGCACTACCAATTTTGATTGGGGCGTCAGCCGTGCAGCAGACGCTTTCGTGGCAGACCATCGCTATGTTGAGCGTCCTGTTCTTCTGGCAGTTTCCGCACTTCATCGCAATCGCGTGGATCTATCGCAAGGAATATTCCAAGGCTGGTTTGGTGATGGTCACAACCACCGACCCCACCGGGCAAGCCGCCGGCCGATACAGCGTCCTGGGAGCTTGGCTGTTATTCGCAGTAAGCTTCATTCCGTTGCTGTCGCCGAGCTCTTTGCCAATTTCACTTTCGTACGCGGCCGCCTGTGCTGCGTTAGGCGTCTACCAATTAGGTGCCGCCAATGATTTCCGTCAACAGTTAGATGATGCGGCGGCTCGCCGATTGCTGAAAGCTTCGATCATCTACTTACCACTTGCATTGGGACTGATCGCAGTCCAAACCGCGCTCTAGGACGAGTAGCCATGTCAGATCACGGTCACGTACATCTTCAGTATCAACCGGCGTTGCCACTTAACAATGGCAAGCTGTGTCTTTGGTTGTTCCTATCCACAGAGATTATGTTCTTTGCGGGACTGATTGGTACGTACATCGTACTTCGGTTTGGAGCTCCAACTTGGCCGGCTCCGCACGACGTCCACATCGAAGAGGTACTGGGAGCGATCAATACGTTCTTCCTTATCTGCTCGAGTGTGACGATCGTATTATCGATGGAGTTCGCCCGGCGTAACCAAGCCGCGATGGCGAAGATATTCCTCTACATCACGTTCGCATTCGGCGTGGTCTTCTTGGGAATCAAGGCGTACGAGTACAACTCGAAATTCGCCCATGGGATCTATCCACAAAAACCGCACTCGTTGATGTACGACAAGCCGGACGTCAATTACGCGGCGGCGGTACGAGCCACCCTGACGGCGAAGTCCGCTGAGTTCGCGGCAATCGAAGCCGCGGAAGGACAAGAGCTGACCGAAGAGCAGACCAAGCAGAAGGAAACGGTCAATACGCTCCTAAAAGGTCTCGTCGGATGGGCCGAGCAGAAGGCTGCTCGTGCTGATACGGAAGCAGAACGCCAAGGTGCCTTGGACCTGATGGCCGGCATCATTTACCACCGGCACAGCACCAATCACGGCGAGATGATTGAGAAGCTGGGCGATCAACTGACAGCCGAGCAAAGTAAGGTTAAAGCGGAATTGTCGAAAATCGATTCCGATTACCAGGCGACGCAAACCCAGTTGGCAGCACTGCCAAAAGACGATGCTGCTGCGAAAACGCCGCTGATGTTAAAGCAAAACCAATTGACCGAACAGAAGTCGATGCTGCAGGCTCGCCTCGACACGCTGGCGATGGTGACGGGCGACGAACACGCCAAGAAGCATGGCTTAAACGAGATGTTTGCCCATGAGAGCGGATCGCGTCCTTGGCTGACGTTACCCATGATGATCCCCAGCGGAAACATGTGGGCCAGCACGTACTTTTTGATGACGGGGTTTCACGCCATCCACGTGATTGTAGGCCTCATCATCTTCATGTGTGCATTCCCAATGGAACTCGACTCCAAGCGAGCGAACTTCCTCGAGAACGCAGGACTCTATTGGCACTTTGTTGACTTGGTGTGGATCTTCCTGTTCCCACTGCTGTACCTGTTCTGATTGATCGAACGAGTGGCTGCATCAAAGCAGAAGACATCAACCACGATCCGAACCAAACGTAGCGAAAGAAAATATCATGGCCCATTCTCATTCTGATCACGATGCACATGGCGACCATCACGATGATCATGGTGGATTCGGGAAGTACGGCGTCGTATTTGTGTGCTTGTGCGCACTGACGGCGTGCTCTTTCATGACCACGCAAGATTGGTGGCCCTTTGATAAAGCTCCAACATGGATCTTTATGATGGGCGTCTCCTGCGTAAAAGCGATGTTGGTAATCCTGTTCTTCATGCACTTGCTGTGGGAAGCCAACTGGAAGTACGTGCTCACGATCCCCGCAGCCATGATGAGCTGCTTCCTAGTGCTTATGTTGATTCCGGATGTTGGGTTGCGAGGCAACTGGTATTCGGAAGAACGAGTGGTTCATGCGGCCGCGGTCGATAGCGGCGACCATGCAGACCACGGAGATGCACATGGTGAGCACGATGCTGACCACGGCCACTCGGATGGTGACGGCCACGATGAGCATGGCGGCGAAGGCCACTAACGGCCAGATTTGCTCCGTTTTCGCAGATGCCAAACTGTGCGGAAGCTTTCGCAAGTGGCAAACCAAATCGCGGCAGAAAACGTAGTTACCAATGCCGGTCTATCGAAATAGACCGGCGTGCTTTGCGTCAGACGGAGTGTTATTCGGCGGACCGATGAACCCAATAAAGGCGATCAAAACCGC
>CAYQMZ010000018.1:16259-23059 GCA_964418725.1 uncultured Pirellulaceae bacterium | reverse complement strand
GTTGTGTTCCCATCGATAACACGGTCTTAGATACAGAGCCCATGCTGTGCCCGACACATACATGTCGGTTCAGCTTTCGACCGAGTTCGCCAATCTGCAAGTCTTCGGAAGAATTGTCATGAATCGCGTTTTGCTGTTTTTCGTCGCGGTACTTTGTCTGTTCGTCGGATCCGCGTTCTTCTGGTTCGCAGCAAAGAACACTCCGCAGGAACCCGGCTCCGTCACGGAAGTCGACAAGGAATTCGTTCCAGCGGAAAAGGAACTCACCGAGTTTGAGTTCACCGATCAACTTGCTCAGCCCTTCAACTCACGTCAGCTTGAGGGAAAGGTTTGGATGGCAAGTTTTTTCTTTGCCAGTTGCCCAAGCATTTGCGTACAACAGAACGCCGAAATCGCCAAAGTCCATAAGCGATTCGCAGATCAGGATGTCACGATCCTGAGCATTTCTGTGCAACCCGAAGTTGACGTGCCGCACGTACTACTGCAGTACGCAAACAAATTCGACACAGATCATTCGAAGTGGAAGTTCCTTACGGGCAAGAAGATCCCGTACGTTCGCCAAGTCGGTGCCGATTTCTTTTCGCTCCCTGCTGCCGATGAAACACACACATCGGACCTAGCCCTGTTTGGCAAGGACGGAACGATGTACGGCCCTTACAAGGTCACCGACCCGATGGAGCAAACAAAGCTAATCATCAAGGTAGAAGAACTACTCGCCAGTGACCCTCCATCGACCAGTGAGCAAACGTCGCCAGAAGAGGTTACCCAGGAAGAATCGACTGCAGCCGATACCGTCGAGAGCGTTGCGACCGCAGTGACGCAGGAGTCCTGATCGTGGAGCTCGCTTCCGTAAACGTCCGCAACGCCTGGGCCGCGATCATCACCGTCAGCGCAGCGGCAATCGCGTTGCTGGTGTGGGTGATCTACATCAAAGAGCAACCGGCGGACACGGAGCACGTCTGGCCATTCCTTCCGCTGCTGAACTGTGTCTTCAACGGAGCGAGTGCCGTCTGTTTGGTGGGTGGCTTTCTTGCCATTCGAAAACAAAACCGCGACGCACACATGCGATGGATGGTCGGCGCATTTGCATGCTCGACAGTGTTCCTGGTGAGCTATCTGATACACCACAATTTGCATGGCGATACGCGATTTCCGGCTGACAGCCCGCTGCGGCTCATTTATTTGCCGATTTTGGCTAGTCACATTTTGTTGTCGATTGTGTGCTTGCCGATGATTTTGATGACGTTCTTTTTCAGCTTGTCGGGGCGAATCCCCAGCCATAGACGTCTAGCAAAATACACTTTCCCAATTTGGTTGTACGTTTCAGTAACCGGCGTCCTGGTGTACGGACTTCAAAAGATGGCCGGGCTTTGATCGCTTTCCTGCCGCAAGACTCAAAACTATAATGCAGCTGTCATGATTAACCGCATCCGCTCGACTGTTCTGTTCGTCGCCCTGGTACTGCTGTTCGCAGGTGTTGCCAGTGCATGCCCAACATGCAAAGACGGGATCAGCGAAAACGGCGGCAATCTTGTGCGGGGTTATCAATGGAGCATCATTTTCATGATGTCGATGCCCTTCCTGATTTTGGGTGGCATGAGCACCATGTTTTATCTCGATGTACGTCGGGCTCGTAAACGCCAAGAGCTTGAGGCATCCGCGGCATTGAACTTAGGCAGCTCGACTTAGTCACTTGTTGGGGCGTTCTCTATGGTCTTGATTGGTCGCTTGCTGCAGTACACCGGACTAATCGCCCTGCCCGTTGCCGTTCTGCTGGAACTTAGCAACCTTCTCGATCGTTCATTCGGCCTTAGCGAAATGCTGGTCATGCTGGTCTTTGGCTTCTGTGCCTTCCACGTCGGTCGCTATCTCGAAGGCTTCGCACTCGGCCAAGACGGCTAGCGAAGTCCGCCACATCGCCGCAGTCGATTGTGCGACGCAACTACGCCGCGATATGATGCGTGCATGAAGCTCAAGATCACTGACGCGCAAGTCGTCCTGCCCGATGAAATCTGTAAGACATCTGTCCTTTTCGAGGATCACCGTATCGTTTCCATCGACGCGGCAGAGCACACGGCGGCCGATGAAGTCATATCGGCGCGCGGGCTGCACCTGATTCCCGGGGTGATCGATGACCAGGTTCACTTTCGCGAGCCAGGGTTCGAACACAAAGAAGACTTGCACACCGCCAGTCGAGCTTGCGCGAAGGGCGGTGTCACAACGTTCTTCGAAATGCCAAACACCAATCCTTCGACAACCACGGCGGAGGAACTGGAGAAGAAGCTGGCGCTTGCCGCGAGCAAGAGTGTCGTGAACTATGCGTTCTACATGGGTGCAACGCCGGACAATGTTGCCGAACTAAACAAGGCAACTCGAACTCCCGGAATCAAGATATTCATCGGATCGAGCACCGGTCAATTACTGGTCGATGAGCAAGAAGCTCTGGAACGAATTTTCGCCGAGACAACTCTGCCCATTACCGCTCACTGCGAAGATGAAAGCACCGTTCGAGCAAACAAGCAGCGATACGCTGACTCCACGGATGTACGTGATCACATGAACGTCCGCAACCACGAAGCGGCCGTGATTGCTACGCGTCGGGCGATCGACTTGGCAACTCGACACAAGCATCAGTTTCACGTTCTGCATGTAACGACCGCAGATGAGATTCCGCTGATCGCCAAAAGCCCAGACTGGGTCACGGCAGAAGCCTGCTCACCGCATCTGTTTTTTACAGAGGCGGACTACGACCGTTTGGGCACGAAGCTGCAAGCAAACCCAAGTGTAAAGACGACCAACGACCAAACCGCTCTTTGGCAGGCGTTGCACGATGGCATCATCAAGGTTGTGGCAACCGATCATGCGCCGCATACGCTGGATGAAAAGAATCAGCCTTATCCAAAATCTCCATCGGGGATGCCGTCGATCGAAAACTCATTGCCACTCATGTTGAATGCAGCCCATGAAGGTCGTTGCTCTGTTCAACAGGTGGTGCGATGGATGTGCGAAGCGCCGGCGGAAATCTGGCATGTCCAAAACAAGGGCCGGATTGCGGAAGGCTATGATGCAGATTTGGTCTTAGTTGATCTATCCAAAGAGACGACCGTACTAAATGAGAATCAACTGACCAAATGCGGCTGGAGCCCTTGGCATGGGACGAAACTCACCGGTTGGCCAGTCCGAACCTGGGTCATGGGCAAAGAAGTATTCCGCGATGGAACGGTTTTTGATCAAAACCGAGGTGAAGAAGTACAGTTCAACCGACCTACAACATAACTAGCCGATCAATTGGCGACTTGGAAACCAACGACAACCGACAGGAGGTTTGTAGTGGACACGGAAAGAGTGAACAGCATGCGAGTGCTGTCGCCACGTCGGAATTCTACGAACGCGGGATCCGTTGACGAACTGGTAGACGAGCAGCTACTGCACTTTGGGATCTCTCCCGAGGATGAATACGGCGAGACGCTGAAGCGGGTTGTCGGTCGCATGTACGAGAGCCAGTCAGACCTAGAGCAACTCTGGCGATTGACGTTGGACTCAATGAACAAGTTGGATCAGACAGACAAGATTCGACGATTCAATTCCCAGAAGTTCCTTTCGTTTCAGCTGGCCAAGCTACTCGATACGCTGCAGCACCCGTTTCGAAAGGGTTATCAGAACCTCGGCTACTCGGAGTCAACCGCAGCGGCGAAGGGACCTTACCCGGTCTTTGACAATGTGACGGCTCTGTTTTCGGCGACCCCCGTAATCACGCGAACCGCCACCTACATCTATGCATGCGCCGAGTGGATCGCGGATGCATTTCGGGGTAAGGAGTTAATGCTCGAGATCTATTCTCGGCTGCTCAACCCAACCAGCGTCTGCTTGGCGAATCACATCGTCGATCTTGAAGCGGGACCGTACGCCAGTGAATATCTGGCCTGGAACTTCAACAGCGGGATGGCAGCGATCGACGCGACACTGTCCCATGTGCTTGGTCGTGACGACATCATCATTACAACGCGGAACATCTATGGCGGGGCTTATCAGTTAATCAACGACTGGTTCGCGAAACCGGGCAATCTGGCTGTCGCCGTCGAGACGTTTGATGGGTATTCCGCCGATCAATTCTCGGCTTGCCTTGAGAAGACGAAAGAGAAGTATGCTGACCGCTTGCAGGCCGGTCGAAAAATCTATGTCTATCTGGAATCTCCCTGCAATCCACATGGCTACGTCGTCAACGTGCCGACGATATGCCGACGAGCCCACGAAGAAGGTTTGGTTGTCATGTTGGACGCCACGGTGGGCACGCCATTTCTGTGCAAGCCGCTTCAACGAAACGACCCCACAGAACGACCTGACTACGTGATTCACAGCTACACGAAAGACCTAAGTGGTGGTGGCGGCGCTATCGCGGGCTGTGTCATTGGTCGCAACGAGAACATGTTCATTCCGAAAGGCGAGACGGTAGGAGAACACGCTTGGGATCAAACGATGTTCTGGAATGTCTACTATGTGAAAGGCGCGTTCTTGAATGCAGATGCTGCATTCGAGGTCTTGCAAGGTATGAAGAGCCTGACTGGGCGGATGCTGCAGAAGTGTATCAACACGCTGATTCTGGCTCGCTTCTTGAATTCTCACCCGAGCATCAATGTGCACTGTAACGCGGTTGGCCAAAATGAAAACTCTGAATTCCGTGAGCGTTACATGTATTTGCAGCTACCGGCGCCGCTGTTCACGATCGACATGGGCGAGATCCCGCGGACTGCGTTTCAGCGATTCTTTGACTCGTTATCTCCAACGTTTGGTCACATGATCAGCTTGGGGCAATCAAATACGATCGTAAGCTGTCCATCGCTAACGACTCACTCAGAGTTAAACGAAGAAGCCCTAGCGGCAGCTGGAATGTCCCCGACGACGATTCGTTTCGCCGTTGGAGACGAGAACCCCTCCGACCTGATTCGGCACATCGTCTACACCGCGCGGGGGACAATCGACAGCGAAGTGCCCGGATTTGCGGACACGTTTATGAGTGAGCAAGAAGCAAAGAAGTTGATTCGCCGCTCATACGTCCAAGTCCACGAAGCTCATGCAGATGCGCAACTAAAGGAACTGGGAAGCGCACCTTGGTATTAGCGTAGAAACCAAAGGAAGAAATTCCGAAGCGTGGGCGAACATAGAAGCCGAGTCCAATGCAGGTCATCGCCACACGCTTCGGTAAAAATTGGCCGTTAGACCGTCTTGCCAAACTCGTCTGACAAGGCCAGGAAATCGGCGAGGTCGATGGCGCCATCGCTGTTGACATCGCCGTCTGCGAATGCAGCATCAACATCTTTGCCGAAGTTCGACGACAAGATCAGGAAGTCTTTGAAGTTGACTTGCCCGTCGCCATCCAGATCCGCAGTCAGTACGACCGCCTGATCGGAATTCTCCTTGGAACCTTCGCCGTTGTCGGGGTCAATGAAATCAGGATCAGCTGGTTCTACCGCTGGATCAATGGGATCAACGGGGACTTCAGGAATCAGTGGCAACTCCGGTTCCACTGGCAGTCCGGGTTCGATTGGACCTTCAAATGGTGGACCAGGCGGTAGGTCCGGAATTACGATTGGGGGCAATGGCTGTAGCCAAGCAAAATACTGGCCGGGATCGTCTCCCGTTGATTCAGCCGTCAGGAAGTAGTTGTCATCGGCAACGGTTTCAAATTCGAGGATGCCACCGGCGTGTGCTTCGGTAATCAGCTCGCCGTCTTCAGCATAGACCTTGAATAGCATTTCGGTCGCACCGAAGCCTCCGATTTCGCCGATCATCACATCGCCGGTTCCCGTCATGCGGAAGGCGTCTACGTCACCTTGAACATCGATGTTCGAATTGATCTCGATGAAGCCTTCGTCATTCAGCGTCACAATGGTGGCGTCAACGAAATCCGGAGCGTGAATGTCGTCACCCAGTTTTGCATCCGGCCGAACGAAGGGCTCGGTTGGGTCAACAGGCTCAACCGGAATCGGGTCGATCACGACAGGTGGAAGGTCCGGTGCGGTCGGGATGAAAATGTTCAGCGAGTATGTGCCCGGCCCACTTGCTGCGATAGAGATAAAGTGAACTTCCCCTGGCTCAGGATCAAAGAAGCCTTCGACGAATGGCCCTTCAAACGTGCCCTCGGCCTCAATGGGTTGACCGTTCGCATTCAGGACACTCACGCTCAGATTCACCTCGTCATCCCATGAACTGACATCGAAGACTACTTCGTCGCCCAATTCGTTCGCTGGAATTGCGAAGACATCAATATCGTCGGACGTATCGATGTTGGAATTAAAGTGGAAGAACTGCCCGTCGACGCCAGTTTTGGTTGCGGAACCAATGTCATCGCCATGGACGTCTTCACCCAGCGGTGCGTCAACAAGCGGCTCGGGTTCAACAGGAAGTGGCAGTGGATCGATTGGGTGAAGTGGCTCGGCGAATACGTGCAACGAGTAAGGCCCAATGGCTCCGGCGACTTCGATGTAGAACGGTTGCTCTGCGAATCCATCAAAAGAGCGATCCGTTTCACCTTCGTCATGCAGAAAGAGATCCGCAGATTCCAGCTCGTTCCCATCAACGTCCAGCAATCGCACCGAGACTTCGCCACCCTCTGGTCGCGAGATGTGTCCGAAAACATGACGCTCAGTGCCGTCTACGAAGAAGACGTCTTTGTCTGTTTCAGAGTCGATATTGGACCAAACGTCGTGACCATCGGCATCCAATTGTGTCGCTGTTTCTAGCGTGTCACCATGAACGTCTTCTCCGAGCGGCACATCAATTGGAAGCGGCCTTGGCTCAAC
>CAYQMZ010000018.1:1741-16249 GCA_964418725.1 uncultured Pirellulaceae bacterium | reverse complement strand
CCTACAGATCCGATCGAAATGAAATACGTCTGGTTAGGTTCTGGATCAAAGAAGCCTTCGACGATTTGGCCACCTTCGGGCAAGATCTCCATGCCATCCGGCGTGAATCCCGTAACCTCAACTCCGCCTTCGCTGATTTCACCTTCCGGGAAGACGACTTGGACGTCCAGCGACAACCCTTCAGCCAAGGCCACAACGTCAAAGATGATTTCGTCACCTTGGTTGTTTGCGGTCACGGCAAAGAGGTCGACATCAGACCCGGTGTCGATATTTGAAGCCACAGAAACGATGGCTAAATCAGGATCGACTTCCAATTCGGTGGCCGCAGCCAGCGTATCGCCATGAATGTCTTCACCCAGCGGGCTGTCAACTTCGACAGGGCCTGAGCTGATAGGAAGCGGATCGACGACGATCATCGGCGAATGTCCAACTAGTTGGTACATCCCCGCATCCCCACTGACATAGATGAAGTACTGGCCTTCATCGACGTGTTGGATGATCGCATTCGGAGAACCATCCTCGTCCGTTGGAATCATGCGACCGTCACCGGCCAGCAACTCGATGCTCACTTCTCCGTCATAGCCCCACGAGTCAACGACCAGCAAGCCTTCGGGAACGGCAATCTGGAAGACGTCCACATCGTCATCGGTATCGATGTTGGAGATAACTTCAAAGAAAGGCTGCTCGTCCAAATCCAACTTCGTCGCTGATTCGAAGGAGTCACCGTGAGCGTCCTCGCCCAAAGGAGCATCCGGCGTTGGCGGCTCCGGTGGTGCCAAGAACGATGCGAACATCTGGTAGGCGCCAACTTGGCCTTTCGTCGAACCGATCGAAATGAAGTATGTGTCGCCCGGGTTCGTCTCTGCGAATCCGAAGAACGGATGCAGCTCTTCACCAAGAAACTCAGGATCTTCAGGGAGCAGACCTTCGCCTTCGCCAACTACGTCACCGGCGGCGTCATGAATCGAGATCCGAATCGGCAGATCGGCCAAACCATCAATCTGCAGCATCTCTTGCTCAGCAACGAATCGGAAGACATCACTGTCGGCGTCGCGATCAATATTGGACGCGACGCTTGCGAATCCGTTTTCGAATGTCAGCAAAGTCGCCAACTCATCGAAGCCGCCGGTGTGAATGTCGTTGCCTAGCTCTGAGTCTAGGTCAATCTCTTCGGCCAGCAGGATTGGCTCGAACGTAATAGGCTCCGAGGGATCTGCTGGGCCCGACACGGCTGGATCGTTGGGATCGACAGGCAATCCGGGAGGCAGCACTCCGTCTCCCGATAGTAGTGCTCGTAACTCAAGAGATTCGACTCGTGACTTTCGTTGCTTCCGCTTGTTCCGCAGTGTCATTTTTTTCTCGTGCTTCCGAATGGACATAACGATCTGATCTATTCTCGTCGCCTTGCACCGAAACGGCAACTTTCTGCGACTACATAGGAAACGAAAGGGCATTTCAGCGTCCGTCAGATTTCGGGGTAGCGCACCGCGCGCGAGGCTAGCGGATCACAGTCTTTCTCAGCGATTTGGCTAGTGTCCGAATGCCTAGACAATGAATACAAAGCTCGTGGCATTTACCTGTTTGCTATCTTCGGAGTACCGCTATTTTTCGCCGCGTTTGTTGCCAACTGAACCAGCGAATACATGAAATCACCACCTCGCCACGCCATAATGTGGCGATGGACCGAGGTAAGCAAAAATCCGAGAGTATTCAGAGCCGAGATGCTTCCGTTTCAGATCGTTGGCCACGTGCTCAACCATCGTATCGACGGCACGCATTTTGTCTGATGTTGTGTTTGCTCCTGGGGAATGCTCGCCCATCGCTTGCAGCCGAGCCCATTTCTTTTAGCCGAGACATCCAGCCGATTCTGAGTGACAACTGTTTCGAATGTCACGGCCCAGATGAAGCGGCACGAGAGGCAGATTTGCGTCTGGATCGTAAGGACGATCTGCTGGCTGCCATGGGTGGCGAGCACGAGGACATCGACGCCTCGCTTCAGCCGGAAAACAACGAACTATTGCGTCGACTGCTGTCCGATGATCCGGACGAGGTAATGCCTCCCCCGGAAACCAAACGAAGTCTCTCGACGGCGCAGAAGCAACTCATTAAGCAGTGGATCGCAGAAGGCGCAAAGTGGGAAGGTCACTGGGCATTCGAATCGCCTCAACGCCCACAACTGCCAGTAATCCCCAACCCGTCGCTTGCCTCATGGCCCGCCAACGGCATCGACTATTTCGTCTTGGCCCGCATCAACGAGCGGGGGCTGAAACACCAACAACCGGCGTCACGAGCCAAATTGCTTCGAAGAGTCACTTTAGACCTCACGGGTGTCCCGCCAACAATCGAGGAACTGGATCAATTCCTACAAGACCTTTCCCCCAACGCTTACGAGCATGCTGTCGAACGACTGCTCGCGTCGCCCAAGTTCGGCGAAACGATGGCCATGGATTGGCTGGACGCAGCACGGTATGCGGACACCAATGGCTATCAAGGTGATCGCGAGCGAACGATGTGGCCATGGCGTGACTGGGTGATCCAGACCTTGAATCAGGATATGCCTTTCGATCAGTTCACCCGCTGGCAGTTGGCCGGTGATCTGCTGCCCAATGCAACCGAAGAGCAAAGACTGGCAACGGGCTTCTGTCGCAATCACATGATTAACGGTGAGGGCGGACGGATCGCGGAAGAGAATCGCGTCGAGTACGTTTTCGACCAGATCGAAACAGTGGGTACGGTTTGGATGGGTTTGACGGTTCAGTGCTGTCGCTGCCACGACCACAAATTCGACCCAATGGCTCAAAGCGAGTACTACAAGTTTTTCGCCTTCTTCAATCAGACGCCTATATCGGGTGGCGGCGGCGACCCACAGATGGCGCCGAACCTGCCAGTACCCAGCTTTCTCCAGTCGATGGAAATCGCAAAGCTAGAGGCCAAACTCGCAACAGCCACTGATGGCTTGCGATCGACGGAAGAGCGATTAACTGCTTGCGAACTCCCCAAAGACGTGGCGGATCTGCTGGCAAAGAAGTCTTCCGATCGAAACAGCGATCAATGGAAACAACTTGAACAACACTTCGCAAACGACACAGACTTCGCGCAAACTGCGAAACAATTCCGAGCGGCGAACGAAGAACTTCGGCGGACTCGTGGTCGCGTTCCCAAAGTGATGGTCATGCAAGACATGCCCGCCGAGCGTGCTCGCAAGACCTACATCCTGGACAAAGGGCTCTACAATCAACGAGGCGATACGGTCCCGGCTGACACGCCTTCGTTCCTGCCGCCCCTAGATAGTACGGATGTGCCGAACCGTTTGGATCTAGCGAACTGGCTAACGTCCCCCAAGCATCCTCTAACGGCACGCGTAACCGTCAATCGCATCTGGCAAAAGTTCTTTGGCAGCGGCCTCGTAAAGACGGTGGATGACTTTGGAGTCCAGGGCGAAAAGCCTACGCACCCTCAACTGCTGGATTGGCTGGCGATTGAGTTCATTGATTCCGGATGGAACCTAAAGCAACTCGTCCGTTTGATCGTGAACAGTTCCACCTACCAACAGTCAGCAACGATTTCCGCCGAATCGCTTGAAGCTGATCCTGAAAACCGTTGGCTCGCCCGCGGTCCGCGACACCGTATGCCGGCATGGATGATTCGCGACCATGCATTGGCGACCAGCGGCCTGCTGGTGGACACATTGGGTGGTGAATCCGTAAAGACATACCAACCGGCGGGAGTTTGGGCCGATGCATCTTTCGGCAAGAAGAAGTATCAACAAGACCATGGCGCCGCACTCTATCGGCGAAGCCTCTACATCTATTGGCGACGAATCGTTGGGCCAACGGTGTTCTTTGACATGTCGAAACGGCAAACGTGTTCAGTAAAGGCTGCTCAAACGAATACTCCGTTGCACGCCCTGGTAACTCTTAATGACGTCACCTATGTGGAAGCTGCCCGGACCTTGGCGACGAGGCTGCTTTCCCTGGACTCGACCAATGACGATCGACTACGGCATGGGTTTCGACTATTGACCTCGCGAGCGGCGCAGGCCTCTGAAGTCGACCTCCTACAAGCAAGGCTAGAGAGCCTACGTGTCCACTACAGCCAAGACATGGAAGCCGCTAACCAACTTATCGGCGTTGGAGACACTCACTCCATCGATCTTCCACCCGCGGATCTAGCGGCCTACACAACCGTCTGCCTCTTGATGATGAACTTGGACGAGGCACTCAACAAATGAGCGATGTGAATCGAAACTGCCGGCCCAGCACCATGGACTTGCAAACAGCAATAAGTGCCACGCAAACGCGCCGCCAATTGTTTCGCAAGTCGGCACTTGGTCTGGGCACCGTCGCACTGGGTTCCATGTTGAATGCCGACGCCGACGCGGATTCAAGCTCGTTGGGAGGTCACACTGTCTTACCTCATGCTTTGGCCAAGGCGAAACGTGTCATCTACCTGTTCATGAACGGTGCGCCGACGCATTGCGATATGTTCGACTACAAGCCGGACCTCGTTCGCACGCACGGTCAGCCAGTGCCGGAATCGTACCTGCAGGGA
Source organism: uncultured Pirellulaceae bacterium (assembly GCA_964418725.1). Taxonomy (GTDB): domain Bacteria; phylum Planctomycetota; class Planctomycetia; order Pirellulales; family Pirellulaceae; genus CAYNJG01. Next base: position 11,698 of record CAYQMZ010000018.1, on the reverse strand, counting down.
AAACGCTTCAGCACGATGACTGGCGATCCTTCAGGTAAAAAGATGCTGGCTCCTATCGAACCGTTTCGCCAGCACGGTGAAAGCGGTGCTTGGGTAAGCAGCTTGATGCCCTACACAGCGCAAGTCGTGGACGACGTGTGTTTCATCAAGAGCATGCACACGGAAGCCGTGAATCACGCCCCGGCAATCTCTTTCCTGTTGACCGGATCAGAAATGCCGGGTCGACCTGCCATGGGAGCTTGGCTTTCTTACGGACTCGGCAACGAGACAGATAACCTGCCTTCGTATGTGGTTATGACGTCGGTCAGTAAAGGCACGACCTGCGGCCAGATCTTCTACGACTTTTACTGGGGCAGCGGCTTTCTTCCGTCGCGTTGTCAGGGCGTTAAGTTCCGAGCGGGTGGCGACCCAGTCTTGTATTTGTCCAGTCCGCCCGGCATGGCCCGATCCGTACGACGCGGCATGCTTGATGATTTGGCTGAGCTAAATCAAACCCAGTACGAGGCCGTGGGGGATCCTGAAATTCTCACCCGCATCGCACAGTACGAGATGGCCTACAAGATGCAAACGAGCGTGCCTGAATTAACGGACATATCTGACGAGTCCCAAAGCACGCTTGATCTTTACGGTCCACAGGTCAAAGAACGCGGTACCTTCGCATACAACTGTTTGATGGCGAGACGACTTGCCGAACGAGGAACCCGGTTCATCCAAGTCATGCATGCGGGATGGGATCAACACAACAGCATCACGACAGAATTGTACACACAGTGCCGCGACACCGATCAACCGTCGGCTGGCCTTTTACTTGACTTGAAGCAACGCGGCCTGTTGGATGACACGCTAGTCATCTGGGGTGGCGAGTTTGGCAGAACACCCTTTATCCAAGGCGACCTGAACAATCGCCCGCGATGGGGTCGGGACCATCATCCGTACGCGTTTACCATCTGGATGGCCGGCGCGGGCATTCAATCAGGTATGACATACGGTGCGTCGGACAACCTCGGAATGAACGTCGCTGAAAATGGAGTACACGTACACGATTTTCAGGCGACGGTCATGCATTTAATGGGAATCGACCACGAACGATTCACTTACCGACATCAAGGTCGCCGCTTCCGTCTGACGGATGTGCACGGCGAAATCGTCAAAGGGATCCTGTCGTAAACGACCGACGGATGCCTATCGCAGTTGCTGTGCCCGACGGTCCGCAAGTTGAGGCGTCAAGAACGGAGAAGCTTGCCCCCACTCAAAGAGCACTTCGCGATCGAACTGCGACTTATTCGGTCGGGACGCGACACGAGTATCGCTGACCCACTTCGAGTCCTGCTGACCCTTAACCGTGGCTAACTGCTTTGCCTCGCCAAGCTCGCCATCACGTGCTTGACGACTTCGACTGACGTACCAGCTCTGTCCAGGTGACGCTGAGTTTGTACGTGCGGCATGACTAGCATTGGCCGCTAACCGCTGCCTTTGAGATGCGTTTACCTGTTGCACCGGATGTATATTGCCGCGATCTGCGATCATGCGTGAAGGCAATTCGAATTCCGAAGCCTTCTTTCGATTCGGAATTGCGGGGCTTCCGGCGCGAACCCAGTCCAGCCACGTGACCTGCAACTCGGAAAGCGACGCGAATCCGTAGTGCCGCTGTGTCGATTGCGTCCAATCGTTGGAGTTCAATCCGTCTTCGATGTACTTCACGAATTTTTGCTTGCCACCCTGCGCGATCAAAAATCGAGCCAGAGAAAAACCTTGCGAATAAAGTGGCAGGATATCCGCCGGGTATTCCGTCATCGAGAACATTCGATTGAATGCGATACCGCGATCGCTGGTGAGGAACTCGTACAGCATGCGGTGCTGCTTGGCTTTCTCACTGACGTGCTCGACCGTCGTACAAGCTCCTTCGTCTGCCCAACGCGGCAGCGGTCTGCCAAAGTGCGTTGCAAAAATGGTGTGTGTTACTTCATGAGGCAGCACCGAATCGAGCACCCGCTGCCGGGTGCCTTGAATAGTCATTTCCCAACCGAATGGACGACCTACGGGCTTTGATTGAAACAAGCCGTCGCCTGTTCGGTGACTTACCGGACGCGCATATTGATGTTCGTAAGTTTCGAAAAGAAAGCTGGTAGCTCCACCGGCACCCAACTGCGGGCCTACTTTAGCTCGGATCGGACAAGGGTCGGACCATCGAGGAAGCTCTTTCCCCAACCATTCCACAGCCAATTCGACCCGATAGCGTTCGGCGGCGTTGGCGATTTCGGCCGCTAACTCTTTTGTCGCAGCGGTGACGATGAAATTCTCCGTACGGTGACTGGCAGCCACAGCGAAGTTTGCAAATTGTGGCGCGAACAGAAAACAAGCAGACGCGTTCAGCAGCAGTGCGAACCGCGCGCGGGTGACGAGAGCTTCCATGCCCTGACTCCTTCCTTGGATCGATGATTGACTCGTGTTGCGAGATTGCTTGGCCACACCTTCTTGGGTGACCACTGTGCAATTCGAAAAGCAAACAGCGAGCCAAAAGTTCTACGCAGCTTCCATGCTGCCAGTGCGAAGAAATTTCCTCGCAGGTTGAAGCCATTTCAATGTGAGCGACCTTTGCAGGCCCGATTCACAGCGGGAAGAAATGACCGCAACTTTGTAACTTTTGCTAAAGGTAATCAATCCTGAGGAAACACCCCATCCGAGTTTCTGTCGAGAGCCCTATTCAGACACGAAACGTCAATCACACTTTCGCTAGCGGAAGCGATTCCGGCCAAACACAGAATGAACCCGCAATGGCGCAAGCGATGCTGGCATAGCGTGCACTTGCGCTCGACGTTCGATTTGCAAAGCAAACCCGAAAGGTGCAATGCAACCTAATGCGTCTCGCCAGCCGATGTGCTCGTCGATTTACGCATCACTTCGACGAGTCGATCCAGATAGTTCCTAGGCTGGTCGGTGAAACGCTGCATTTGTTCCTGGCCCGAGAAGAACCAAACCCTGCCCGCGAAAGATACGCCGTTTTCCCAACTGCCAACCGTAAGTCTTCTGTCATCTAGTAGCGAGACAACGCAACGGCCGTCAATCACTGGCCAATACGTGTCCGGATTCTCACGGAACACTTCGCGAGCTCGTTCGCTGGCGAAAGACAGTTTGTGGCCACGGTGCACAAGTTGGTAACGGCTGTCGCTCTGAACAAGTCGCTTCGCTTCGAATGAGGTCACGGGACAGTGCTGCCCGAACGGAGACGGCTTCAACTGGCCCTGCTGAAACCGACGACTGTCTTTTTGCGATGCAGTGTGCGACGCAGGGTGCGCTGCAGGGTGGTGATGCGAAGACTTTTGGCAGATCGATTCAAGCGCACGTGTCAGCTGATCGGCAGTTTGAAAGCCGGTTAACTTGGTAACCACTTCCATCTTCGGCGACAGGATTACCGTCGTCGGAAAAGAACGCACCCCCATGAGCCTGACGAGATCTTTGTTTTGATCACCGTCAATCTTCAAGGGCACAAAACACTTCTGAATGTGATTGGCCACTCGTGAGTCGGACAGTGTTTCGCGGTCCATCTTTTTGCAAAAGTGGCACCAATCCGCGGAGATGGACACCAAAATCGGACGCCCGGAGTCCGTTGCCTCGGTAACAGCGTCATTCACCTGCACTCGCCAATCGATCGTTGCACCGTGCACAAACGACGGATAGCTGATGGCCATAAAGCCAAGAAGGAATAGATACAGTCTACGAAAATCCGATTTGACGACTCTCATTTCAAACTCCCTTTGAATAGCGATTTCAAGAGGAGGACGACGCGGTTATTCATACCTAACGCAGAAGATTCTGGATCAGTACGATTTGCAACTGGTATCGCAGCACTGCCGTCACATTCGGAAACACCGTACCCCCCCACAGCGTTCGAGCGATCGAACTATTGGTCGTTCAACACGGATTTCGAATCTTGATATTGCTACCGGAATCGTTGTCGTTTCCTTGAGCTTGGTAAGCGTGCTGGTACAAACCGGCTTTTATGTTCCGGCGGGCAACCAGCACCCAGACGTTTACGTGGTCGAATTGGCGTCGAGATGCCATATCACGTAGAATCTGGCCGGTCTTTTTGGGGCAGGTCTCAGCCTGCGTTAGGGTTCTGATATCCGGGAGAGTATTCCATGAATGGGATCTTTCGTCGTCGTTCCGGTTTTACTTTGGTCGAGTTACTGGTGGTGATTGCCATAATTGCAATGCTGGTCGCAATGTTGTTGCCGGCAGTTCAGTCCGCTCGTGAAGCGGCCCGCAAGATGGCATGTTCGAACAACATCCGCCAAGTCTGTCTGGCGACCCTGAACTACGAAACGGCGCAGGGCGAATTGCCACCCGGCGCGATCTGGCGAGACGAAGATGGATTGCACGAACAAGCTGGTGTGCTGGCAAGGATTCTGCCCTATGCAGAAGACAAGGCACTGCATGGGCTAATCGATTTCGAGAAACAGGCTCGGTCGCAACGAGCACCCGACGGAACGTTTGTCTCGTCATTCGTAGTACCGATGTACATCTGCCCAAGCGATGGATCAGTTACCCATACAACGCTGGGCAGCGGGCAAAAGATGGCACGATTCAATTACAGCGCTTCCCATGGATCGGCCGAGCGAATCAACAACCCAAGCTGCAGTTGCGGTCTGCTCCGCACGTGGAACAAGTTTGCCTTAAAGAAACGCGACTTCAACAACCTCAACAAATACTCGGGTCCATTCTCACGCTGGACGTACACAACCAAACTCAAGCAGATCACCGACGGACTCTCAAAGACCATCTTCTACGGCGAAGTACGGGCCGACTGCTCCGTCCATGCCCGGAACGGATGGTTACATTCCAACAACGGCAATGGTCTGGTGACGACCATCATTCCCATCAATTACGACAGCTGCCAACCAGCCAACTCGGAAGCTGACAATTGCAACAAGATGTGCAACTGGAATTCGGAGTTGGGATTCAAGTCCGCACATCCCGGCGGAGCAAACTTTGCGTACGGTGATGGCAGTATCCATTTCTTGGCAGAGGGAATTGACCATCAGACGTACCAGTATCTGGGCGACAAGGCCGACGGTCAGGCAATCGGAGCGGACGCGTATTAGTCCACACTTACATCGAACCAATTGCTTCGTTCATGGGTATCTGTCGAATGGTGAAAACAGAAATCAACTTGTCCGCATCACATACTGCCGTCCGCTGGATGGCAAGCCTTACCCTGTTAGTGATTCTGATTGCCACTGGCTGTAGCGGAGACAGTCGTGTGTCGAAAGTGAGCGGTACAGTCACGCTGGACGGAGAACCCATCGGCAAAGCCGCGGTGGCATTCGTCCCGGTCGACGGTGGTCGCCCAGCATTTGGGATTACCGACGCCGATGGCGAGTACGAATTGACGACGTTCGCATCGGGTGATGGTGCCTTGATAGGCTCGCACGTGGTGACCATCACACCTGCAGATGATGAGCCAGAGGTATCCGCGCAAGATATCTCTGACGGCGAGGACGACAGCTTGAATTCGGTGGTCGCTGAATTCAAGCCCAAGAAACGTCCTAAACGTCGCTCGCGGATCCCCGAACTCTATTCTGACCAGGATACTTCGGGACTGGCCTTTGATGTACAGCAAGGCAAAGAGAACATCGCCGACTTCTCCTTAAGCCTAAAGCCTTAATCGCCCTAGTCACTTCTTCGCTGCCGCAGTCTAAACTTGGCGACCAAGCCGATTCGGCGTGCGCCCGAGTTCTTGCGCCGGCAGCTCTTTGACAGTAAGCAGAACAACAATGACGACCAGACACCAACAACTGTTCTTTGTCGCGATCCTTTGCACCATCGGACTTGCTCAAAGTCTGCAAGCTGAAGACAGCCAGCCATTCGAAGTCATCCGTGACTACAAGTCCTACATCGCCGGCGAGGGTGAAGTCACAGTTTGGTACGGCGATCGAACTGCGTTGGTCCTGGACGATGAGCCCAATCCGGAGGACCGTGACCCTAAGACCATGGCCGCAATCCTCAACACGCTTGACGATATTTTTGACGCGTACGATCAAGTGACCGGCCGGAAACCGAAGCTAACGGCACCACTGAAGGGTCGAATTCGTATCGAAGTCTCCCGACGTGTCGGCGGCGGACTGGCTCATCACGGTCGGCTGGGGATTGGCATTGGCGACGGCTTCTTCAAAGGTCTCTACGAGCGATTCGCCCGCGGTGAACGTACTGTCGATCAAGTTCTGTTCTACGAGATCGCTAGAAACTACTGGATGGCCGATATGAATCCGGCAATCGACTACCACACATCGAAGGGCCCGGCCGACTACGGATGGTGGACGGTCGGATTCAACAACGCGATGTCGATCTTTCTACCGCAAGAAATCGACTCCATCGACGACATGTACTACTTCGGTAGCGGTGGGAAGAAGTTTGCTGACGGGATGGAGTCCAATTTGACCGCTTACCTGGACGCTCCACAGGAATACAACTGGGAAAACTCGTGGAACGTACCGTTGGTGCCCTGGAAAGAACGTACTAGCGTCAACGATTTAATGACCGGTTTGCTGGTGCGATTACATCGCGATCACGGCGGAATCGACTTCATCAAACGACTCTATGCAGAGATTCCGAAACGCGAATCACTCAAGTCGCGAGCGGACCGACAGGGAGCACGAGACAACTTCTACCAGGCATGCAGCATCGCGGCCGGCAAAGATCTGTTCGACTTTTTCTCGGGAGAGCTGCGTTGGAAAATCACCCCCGACCGTCATCGCCAAGTTCAAAAGCAATTGCAGTTGGTCGCGAAAAAAGTCCCGTTGAACGTGAGAGCGAAACGCTGGGACGTCGTCGAGCTTCGTCGGCAAATAGGCGATGCCCCCAAACAACCGTTCGACTTGCAATACTCGATCCGCTTCGAACATTCGTCTGGAAAAAACTTGGTGGTGCCCGGCTTCTATGACGGGAATAACCAGTACGTCGTCCGTTTTACGCCGCCGCTCTCCGGGACTTGGACGTATCGGTCTACGTCCGACAGCAGTGAGCTAGATGGCCAAACGGGGACAGTTGTGGCCGAGGACACAGACCTAACGGGCGGAGTGATTATCGACCCGAAGAGGCCGACGCGTTTTCGCTATGAGAATGGAAGTGCCTACTACCCTATCGCGTTTGAATCCGATTGGTTGTTCGCACTGGATGCTGAAAATGCGGAAGGCATCCCTGCGACCCAAAAGTTCGTCGATACGCTGGCCAGCAACGGCTTCAACCAAGTCGTGATGAACGTTTATGCGTACGACGTCAAATGGGCAAAGGACAGTCAACTGGATGCAAAGTTTGACTACGGAAGCCCACGCGTTTTTCCGTTTGGGGGCACCAACGAATCCCCTAACTTTTCGACACTGGACGTTGAGTACTTTCAAAGGCTCGACCGCGTGATCGACTACCTGAATCAGAAGGGCATTGTCGCCCACCTTATGATCTACGTTTGGAACAAGCGAGTTAACTGGCCCGAAGCGAATTCTGAGGGCGACAATCGCTACTTCGACTATGTGGTCCGACGTTACCAAGCCTATCCTAATTTGGTCTGGGACATTTCCAAAGAAGCGTTGGGCTACGGCCATACGGACGTCAACTACATCAGTGATCGGATCACGCGACTCCGAGAGCTAGATGCATATAAGCGACTGATCACCGTTCACGACTATTCGTACTGCCGTCGATTCACGAATCTAGTGGATTTCGTCTCTGTGCAACTTTGGAGTTCGGAGCTCTTTGGTGTGATGAGGAAGGTCTGCCAAGACATGCCGGGCAAACCCATCCTGAATATCGAACATGGCGGCTACGAGCGTTCGCCTTACGTCGTCTTCAATGGGAATTACACATCCCCTGAAGTCTGTTTGGAGCGAGCCTACCAATGCGTTTTCGCGGGCACGTATCCAACGCACTATTGGCAGGGTGCTGCCTGGAACGTGATTTTCCCCGACATCGAATCGATGCCCAAAGCTTCGCAGCCCAAGCTACAGTACTACCGACACATGCGGTCGTTCGTGGAGAAATTTCAAGTCGACAACCTGATCGCAGGCGACAAGAAAAGCAACGCCGGATTCTCGCTTCACGACGGTGACAATCAGTTCATCTACTACGTTCCCAAGGAGTGTGATTTCATCGGCCTTCGACTTCCTAAGTCATTTCGCGGCGGTGAAATGGTCGTGACCTGGTTCAATCCGTTTACGGGAGAATACGACGCACCCCAACGAAAGCCAATTCCCCAGTGGCCGGCCGTCCAAGCACCGGACGGCGACGGTTTTCGAATTCTCATCGTGCAAGCTGAACCACCGACCAGCAAATAGACCAAAACCAATCTGAAATTCCTGACTTTGCATTTTCACCGACAGCAGAGGCCTTTAGGGATCGGGCGTCTTAACACGAGGCACGCTAGCAGCCCAACTGCCCTTAACGTTCAGCTGCAAAATTCAGTATTCTTCGCCAGCTATCAAATCGATTATTGCCGGTCGGCAAGCCACTCGAAACGGTGTTGACGATGCGTAAGTTGCCCGCGTACTTGCTCGCGATCTTGGTCGGAGGAATCATCTGGTTCTTCTTCTCTCATTTCAAAATTGAGGGAACCGAAAACGTTCGCGTTGTGCCCAAAACCGAAGAGGAACTCAACCGAGCGGCCGCCACTGATTCGGAGACGACGACTGATGCAGGCGAATCCGAGGGTGGATTCCTGCAAGGGTTCCGCGATTTCGTTTCCGTGCACCCCAAGGAAATGCAAGACAGTACGATCAGCGATCCCGTGGGGGCAAGCGTGCAAGACGCGTCGACCGAATCGACGCAAACGCCAACTAGCCTCCCGATGAAGACAACGAACCTGACCGTGGCACCACCACAAAAGCGAACCGATACGATTCGCATCGGTTCATTTCACTTACACCATTTCGGGTCTTCCGCTGCAGATCCCAGCAACTTGCAAATCGTGGCTCAGATTGCCCGCAACTTTGACATCATCGCACTTCAGGGCATTGCACCGAGCGGCAAGGCGGACGTTTTGGAACTAGCCAAAATGCTAGGCACCTATGAGGCAATCCTGGCAAAGCCTGCCGATGTACTGCACCAAGACGAACGCTTTGCATACCTATTCAACACGGAAACGATCGTCGCAGACCGCGGCGTTGGGCTCTACACGCTGGGCGACGAGGACAACTTGCTAACGCGCGAGCCACTCGTTGGTTGGTTCCGATCCAAGCTGGCACCGGAAAAGTCAGCGTTCACCTTCTCACTCGTGAATGTGAATACGGACCGTGCACGAGCCACGCAAGAGCTGGATGTCCTCGACAACGCGATGCACGAGATTCGCAATGACGGTCGCGAAGAAGACGACGTGATTCTACTAGGTAGCTTTCAGTCACCACATAATCGGCTAGGCGGGTTGGGACGCGTTTCCAGTCTTCAAACAGCCATCATGACGCCTGCGACCGACCTGCTGGGTAAAACGCAAACGGAAAATATCGTATTCCGCTCACTGGCAACGGATGAATACACTGAGCGTTCGGGGGTATTTAACTACCGTCAAGCGTTCAATCTTAGCGTGAACGAAGCCCAGGAAGTGTCGGACTACTTGCCTGTCTGGGCTGAATTCTCGATTTACGAAACAGGCCAACCGCACTAGGCGGTCCGTTCAGACGGAGGGTACCGTCGAATTGAGATTCTTCCGTTCGTGTTTAGCCTACGCTCGCAACGGATTCAGTTTTTCCGCTTTCTACCGACCGATGAATGGCGTCGACGACGTGTTGCGTCTGCATTGCGTCTTTGAACGAACAGAGTACGCAGTCGGAGTTGTGGGCCACTGCTTCCAAGAATGCTGCCACCTCGACATCAAAGATCTGATTTCTATTTTCGTGGTCGACTTTCGTACGGTCATCTCCGACGAGATGAAAATCCCAGCCAGACAACGTTAGCACTTCGTCGCTGGTAAAC
>CAYQMZ010000018.1:0-1731 GCA_964418725.1 uncultured Pirellulaceae bacterium | reverse complement strand
ACACACGAAAGCCGATCAACTTCTCATTGGCCTGACAGCTGTAAAGCAACGACCCGGGCGAGCCATTGGCAAAGTGGAGATTTATCGCTGCCGAACCAATCAGATCAGGATGTGACTCGCTCATCTGAGCCACGGCCTGCACGGATTCGACTTCGTCCACAAGGTATCGCGCCAAGTCGACAATGTGAGTTGCCTGTTCATTCACCGGACCGCCAGAGCCATCTTTCTGCGACCACCAGGGGACACCGTACATACCCACAAGCCAATCTGCTGACACACCCAACACACGTGCGTCACGCAATCGTTCGCGCACGATCTGCACAGAGCGACGGTATCGATTCATGTAACCGACGGCTGCTAATACCGGCTTCGCATCCAACGCACACTCGATCGCACGCACGGATTCGGCGGATAGACCTACGGGCTTTTCGATCAAAAAAGGAACACCCCGATCAATCGCCATCAACTCAACTACGCCTCGTTGAGCAGGTGGAGTGCAGACGAATAACGCGTCGATTCCGTCTAAATCTATGTCCTCTGGGCGAAGTGCACGACACCCAACAGACTCCAACTGGCCGGCTAGTTCCGTAGCCCGTTCCTGATTTTCGTCCGACACAAACGCTACATGGGCCCCACAAGACTCTGCCGCAAACGCACGACATTTCCCCATGCGTCCACAGCCGACGACACCAACTTGCAACGTAGATTTCATCATTGATTCCCATAACGAATAAGGGTCTGGGCAGCTTTCTCCGACGCCGATTCCGGAATGATCGGATCAGCTTCGAAGACGGCGCGCACATTTTTCAGGGATGGTTCGAGCATGGCCGCAATAAATGCGTGTTCGTGCGTTTCGAATCGCTCGTTCCAATGACCCACTTTTTCATTCGGCGAAGAACGAAAGTTCACGGTCCACTTCCCGTTTTGGACTGTGGCCATCGCCTCTTCTACCAATCCATCACCGTTGCGCGAGTTGATCATGTGCTGGGTCGGCTGTTCTTGGCAAAGCGCGTTAAGCAACGGCACCACGGATTTCGGATACCAATCCATATAGCGTTGTCGCAACGAAGGCGGACTCGTTTTCACCGACTCCTGAAGCTCTGACGTGAGCTGCGCCCGAAGCTCTTGAAGCTGTTGGGCTCGGCCCAAAGTCGCCTCAGAAGTTTCGCGTCTTGCAGGTGAGCCAACGTTCGCAGTCAACCGAAAGTACTTCAAAGGAATCGCGTTCAACTCGGCGATCGCTTCCACCCCCACGCCACCAACGGTTTGACCTGTAGTCCGCATCGCATCGGTCAAGTGTTCCAACTGACTTCGACCGTCAACCTCCAACGCGTCGATGAATCCTCGGTGGTTTAGGCCCGCGTAAGTCCACCGAAGGTTTGAACATTCATTAGGGTCGATGCCGAGTATTCGGCAAGCCTGCCGACTTGTCACCAACGGTAACTCACACAGTCCCACGCAATGCCGAATCCCCATCTCCGTCATCAACCAGGTCATCGCACTCAGTGGGTTCGTAAGATTGAGAACCCGAGCTCCCGGGCAGCAACGACTCATTGCATCACACGTACGCTTTAGATCTGGAACGGTTCGAATCGCCGTCAGTAGCGCCGCGGGGCCCAGCGTTTCATCCGCGGCGAGGCCAATTTCAGCACACAGTTGTTCGCCGTCCGCTCTTCCGCTGAGATCACCGTAGCGGATTTGATGAATCACAATGTCCGCTCCCTCCAGGGC
>CAYQMZ010000017.1:23099-26180 GCA_964418725.1 uncultured Pirellulaceae bacterium | reverse complement strand
GCCCCACGATAAATCTCTGGTCGACGGGTTCGCGATTCGCGTTGAGGATGCAGGCGGCAAGCTGCAGTTGCTGGAACAAGTTGTGGCAGGCGCCGTTCCATCGAAGCCCATTACACCGGGCACCACCAGTCAGATCATGACAGGGGCTCCTATCCCCGATGGTGCCGAAGCCATGGTGATGGTTGAAGATGTTCAACAGGACGGTGAGACCGTCCTCACACCAGACGACGTGAAACTCGGCCAAGCGATCATGCCCCGCGCGAAAACGTTTGCTCAGGGCGACGTCGTGCTGAAACAGGGCACGATGATTCGAGCGATTGAAGTCGGGCTGCTCAGCGAAGTCGGTCGCTCGGAAGTGAGCGTCTTCCAAAAGCCAACCGTCGGTGTCTTGCCAACCGGCGACGAACTAGTCCCGGCCGACCAGAAGCCAACCGCCGGACAAATCCGCAACAGCAACGGCCCAATGCTCGAGTCTCGCGTGCGAGCGGCGGGCTGCAACGTTGTGTCGCTGGGCGTCGGTGGAGACAACGAGGCAGACCTGCGACAAAAGATCGAGACGGGATTGCAGTGTGATATCCTAATTCTGTCAGGCGGAGTCTCTGCAGGTGTACGTGACCTCGTTCCCGAATCGCTCGCTGCCCAAGGTGTGGTAGAAGTCTTCCACAAGGTTCGACTCAAACCTGGCAAACCGGTTTGGTTCGGAATGCTCGACACGCGAGACGACTTGGGCGAGGAATCGCGGGTACTGGTGTTCGGATTACCCGGAAACCCCATCAGCTCGCTGGTCTGCTTCGAACTGTTCGTACAGACAGCAATTCGCGTCATGCAAGGACTCGATCCTGCAACCGAACGTCTTCCAGTGTGCTTGGCGTCTGACTATGAACTGCGTGGCAACAGACCCACCTTTTATCCAGCCACAACTCTCGTGCGAGACGGACAAGCGTTCGTAAGTCCACTGGATTGGCAGGGTTCGGCGGACATGCTGACGGTCTCGAAGGCCAACTGTTTGGTCTTTTTTGACGCGAGCAAGAAGCTCTACAAGTCCGGCGAAAAACTTGAGGCTCTTCCGCTTCGATAGGTGCCGATCGATCAGTCGTGCGACGCGGCGCCCACGCAACTACATGCGTGAGTCCAGGTACTTGTGCCGCTCTTGGTGGCGAAACGTCGGCAAGTGTTTCTCCAAGCAGTCGATCACTTGCTCTTTTGTACAATCGGGCTCAGCGAACAACTGATCCAATTCTCGCACGGCATCCCGCACCTCATCGAGCGTCGCAAATCGCTGCGTTGACCGAACAACACGGATTCCTTGATAACGCTGGTCGTCGACGTCTTCTTCCGCACTAGAGAATATCTCTTCCGTCTTCTCGCCGGTGGTGTCAGTCTGAAAAACATGACATGGATAGCGTTTTGATTCCCCCAGCGAGGCCATCTTTTGCCGCGCTTCGTCTTCACTATCGCACCGATCGAATTCGTAGCCGACCCGTTCTAACAACTGGGTGGCAACGCTGGTGAAAAAGTGCTGATCTGTTTCAGGATCAAGCTTTGGCGTGAACACTTCTCGCGATTGCCCAGTGATGCACGCCAGTAGACAAAGTTGTCCGGACTCTTCACTAGAAACCAGATATCGTTTCACGTCCCCCGGCATCGAGAAGGGTTGTTGCTTGCGGAGTCGATAGAGGAAACAGTCCAATAGACTTCCGTTCGAAAACGCAACGTTTGCAAATCGCGCAGTCGTAGACTTGATCTGATCACTGACGCCAAACGCCAAGTCTTCCATTAGACGCTTTGTGGCTCCCATCACGTTTACAGGATTGGCAGCCTTATCGGTCGAGACGCAGAAGAAGTGTTTGGGCGGTTTCTTCAGCAATGTGGTCAACAACGCCTCAGCCTTGGTCACGTTATTGTCCACTAAGTATGCGGACGTCAGAACGTTCTTCTCGCTGCGAACGTGCTTCAGTGCAGCGAAGTTTGCCACGACGTCGAACGGTCCTTCCTCGTCGATCATCCGCAACGTCAGCGGATGGCCCAGGTCCATGGGGTACGTCGTGAGCGTTTTTGGGACGGGTAGTTGTGAGCTTCGAATCTCGCGAATGACTTCTGCAAGTCCGTTTTCGTTGGTGTCCACAACCAACAGCTTCTCTGGCTCGAATGCGAGGACCTCGCGGATGTATGCTGAGCCAATGGTGCCGGCACCACCGATCACCATCACCGATTTTCCGCGTAGTTCCTTGTCCAGCAATTCACGGTGCGTTTCCATGTCTTCCGCAAACATGCTCTGTGGACGACCCACGATCTGCCGCACAAGATCTAGAAGCTCATTTTCCGTTAGTTGAAACATGACGATTGTCCGTACTCTCGTTTAGCTTTGATCGGAATCTCTGACCAAGTATGCAGGACCTTGCGGCAAGTGGCTACGTGGTCACGCACAGAATCCGCAACTGATGTACCAATGCGCGCAGTCCTTGGTGGCCTTACCAATACGTTGAAAACCGTCGTGCAACGTGGCGAAACCGCAACAGGTTACGGGCGTGTCGTCCGAACCAATCTGGCTCCGATCCAATTGGCACGGTCCAATTCATCACCCCGCTCGGCAAAATCAACCACCAACGCCAAGCGTTTTCGACCTGCGATATCGACTCGTATGGGCACGATCGCATCTCCGCCCCGCACGATTTGTGTCTTTTCACTGGGAACCCAGGTCGCTCCATCTTCGCTGGTGAAAACGCGAAACTGAACGCTTCCACGCTTTCCCGCGGATCGATCGAGGCTCACCTCTGCCTGAAATTCGGTGAAACCCTGGGGCAGGTCGAAGGCAAGACGAGCGGTACTGTGCATGCCAATACCTTTTTCAAACACGCGATCGTGCGAGCTAATCTGACCACCCAAGACATTTCGATCTCGGCCCCAACCCCAATCGCTGCCCAAGAACGGGATGTGCTTGTGCCCAAGGTCCGCAATCCCCGACAGGTATAGGACGTTGGCGTTCTGCGGTCGTACAAAAACGATCAAAGATTCATCGACCGGGCGTATTTCTGGCAATGTCCCAAGATGAAGACCGCAGGCCAAATCCACCTCTAAACG
>CAYQMZ010000017.1:0-23089 GCA_964418725.1 uncultured Pirellulaceae bacterium | reverse complement strand
TGTCAGTCCTCAACCGGGAAACCACTAGCTTTGTTCCATCACGAAATCCAACAACGTGCCCCACTGAGTCTTCGACGTCAGTCCGATGCCACGCCGTCAACAGATCGGTCTTCAAATCGACGGTACTGGTTGTGGTCTGAAACTTCAGGGCCGATGCATTTCCCTCGACCAGGCGTCCTCCGCGTGTATCACCGTTGCGCAAGTGCAATCGTTCGCCAGACGTGCGCCCATCATCACCGGAGTTCGAGCTACTCAGTGAGTCGCGAAGTTTTGTTCGTTCAGCATCGCTCGCAGGAAGCCTCCAAATCACATGGCTCACTAGCTCCATCGGCAAACGAAGCTCTCCAAAGTAATCGGATTCGAGCACCACACTTTTGCGCGACAGCTGTGTAACCAGCCCTACCAAGATCGACCCGTCACTTAAGATCACTTGGTGCACTTTGTCGCGCAAGGAAACACTTCCCCAGCGTACAACTTGATCCAACGGCAAACGCGTTTGCACCGACTTGCCGTCAAGAAACGTCGCCTCGGTATCACTGAGCGAAACTAGTTTTACCTCGTCAACCGAACCATCAAGCTTCACCAGCGGAGCCAATTCCCTGGCCGGAATTTGCGAAATCGCTGGCGTCGCAAAGAAGCAAAGCAAAATCGCCATCGAGCCAATCGAAACAGCAACGCGAAGAATTGCGGATCTCACAGCGCATCGCACGTTATCGATTCGTCGAGCTTCACATCTGTTTCGCTGCATCTCGGCCTCCGATGCTACCGTTGCAGAATCGGCAAGCAGTTGTTGGGAAGCTGCAACACAATGGCAGCCATCGCCGTTCCGTATTCGGGACAGATGGAATTAACCCAGGCGCCGTTTTCAGATTGTCGTGCGATCAGGCGATCACGAATCGCTGGGTACCATTGCTTCCAAGGTTCGCCGCCGGTATGCCACATCGCTTGCACCGCGTAGTAGTGTCCGTAAAAGAAGTGAGCTTCTTGCATCCGGTTTTGTCCACTGGGAACAAACGCTGACAGATACCGTAGACCGCTCTTGATCTCGTTGCCCTTGTAGACGCCGGCGCTATACAGAGCGACGACGCCGGCAGCTGAACGAGGGAATCCACTCGGCCCACCATCCAACGTATACATAAAGCCGCCGTCCGCATTCTGGCTCTGCTTCACGTATTCAATGCACTTTTCGACTGTCTCTTTCGGTACGAAGATGCCCGAATTCTTCGCTGCTCGCAATGCCATGATTTGGCACACCGTCACGGACAGGTCGGCGTCGCGTTTTTGCGGTTGGTACCGCCACCCACCCTTCTCGTTCTGCGTATCAACGATTAACTGTACCGCCTTCTTCAGCTTGTCTCGCACGTCGTCGCGTGGTGACATTCCGTAGACTTCCGCCAAGAAGAGCGTTGCAAACCCATGACCGTACATAGGGCCATGGCTATTCGCATTTCGGCGGTTGATGAATCCGTTTTCTTGTGAATTCGCCAAGACAAAATCAACGCACCGATTAATGTTCACTCCGTACGGGCCACGTCCTGGAGTGCTGCCGTTGGACATGAATGCCAAACCAGCCAAGCCACAGACACCGACGTTTTGCCCATAGCCAGAGCCTCCGAACGAGCCGTCGTCAGACTGGCTCTGCGCAAGGAATCGCAACGCCTTATTCACGGTAGACTTCGTCGCGGGAGTGTAGAGTTTGGCAGCCTCTTTCTCGGTGTCCGTTTCGGCGTGTACCGCTGGCGACAACCCAACCGATACCAACAAGAGCATCAGAACACGAACGCAATTCGAAATCGTGTTGGCACAGGTCAGCATCACTTCTTCCGATCTGCCGAGAGTCGTCGAAAATAGTCTTCAATCAGTCTGGAGTATTTCGGCAAGAACTTTTCCGGGCGAGCCGATCGCATTTCCTCCTGCACCGATGATGGCAGATTTCCCCATGCGTCTTGCATGATGCGATCCCGCGTTCCGACACTGGCATCAGTCGCTTGCGCGCTGCCCAGACGGGTCGTGCTTTGCTTCGCTGGTTGACTAGATGGCTTGTTGCCCGGCGGCTTGCCTTGAGACTGTTGCTTCGGCGAGTTGGGTTGTTGCTGCTTTTGCTTCGGTGAATTCTTCTGTTGCTGACCTTTTCCGCCGCTTTGCTGTTGTTGGTTCTGTTTGCGCAGTTGTTCTATCAGGTCTTCCAAATCAGAGACGATCCGCCCTTGGAGTTGTTGCGTCTGCGTTGCCATGTCATTGGCTTGAATCCTACGCTTAGCTTCCTGCATGGAATCGGCAATGGAACGTAGTGGATTCGATCCACTGCGTTGCCCCAAGTCTTCGCCCCCCAATTCGCGATGCAGATCCCGATCCAAGAGACTCGACGGATTCGAGTCGTCGGTAGCGTCCGTTGCGTTAGCGTCTTTAAGCGGTTCTAAATCGGAAAACAGCTGGTCATCCAATTCGCTAAAGAGCTGTTCGTCCAGCGATTTCTCTTGGGCATGCGTGTCAGAAATAGCAGCCGGCATCCCAATGCATCCCGCGACGATTACATGAAACGCAATGCTGATACGAAAGCCATGCCAATAGGTCAGTAATTTCATTGCAACAGTAACTCCAACTGCTCGTCGAGTGCGTCCAGGTTGAGATCGTCGCTCTCTTTCGTTTCGACTGTTGGTTCCTCAAGCTGCCGTGTATCAGATTCTACTGCCGCCGACTTGAACAAGTCTCCAACGATTTCTGCCAGTTGCCCCTGGCGCTTCGCGAGAGCTCTACGCCGACGCTGGCGACTGTTCATGGCCGAAGCATCATCAATCGCCGAATTCAGCTGCTTCGTTTCACCGTTGATCGACACTTGCATCCCCCGCAAGAGCTTAAGTTGCTTCAAACGCGGGTCGATGCCACCTTGTTGGCCATCCTGCTGTTGGTTCGGGCCGCCCTGCCCTCCTGATTTTTGTTGCTGTTGATTCTGTGGCGAGTTCTTTTCTTCCTCCAGCATTTCACGAATCAGTTGCAGCTCCCCGATGATCTTTTTTCCCACTTCTTGTGTTGCAGCCGACGTATTCAACTGATCCAGATCGCCGGCTAGTCCGAGCATCGCCTCCTCGACTTCATGCAGTGCGAACTGAAACGCCGGCAGTTGTCCCATCTGCTTCGCGACCAATGCAGTATCTTGGGCAGCAATTCGCTGAGCTTCCGCGGTGACCTGGATGCTGGCCTCCTGCGCCGGAGTCAGCTCGCCGGTTTGCATGCGAACGTCGTTTAAGCGAATCGTTTCTTCAACCACGCTTTTTTGTTGTGCAATCAAGGCATCCACGAGTTGCGGCAAACGTATCATTTGCTCACGAGCCAACTGAGACTTTGCCTCGGCCATTTGTTGTTGCAACTGCTGCTGCGTCTGCTCCATTTGAGCTTCGGCCAACTGAGATTGTTGCTCGGCCGATTCGGCGCTGCCCTGACCGGCATCGTTGGCGGCCTGTTCCCCGGACGAAGCTGCCTGTCCGGCCTGCTGAGAAGTTTGCTGGGCCTGTAGACGCTGGAGCTGCCGCTGCAACTTTCGCACGTCCTTGGCAACCTGTTCCTGACGCTTTCGTAATCGTTGCAAGTTGCGTCGTTTTTGCGAGGAATCTTGTTCCGTTTTCGCCTTTCGAAAACCTTCCGTGAGCTCGGCCTGTTGCCTTTGAAGCCGCTGTAGTTCGCGGCCTGCCTGCTCCATCCTTTCGACTTTCTCGTCGGGAGAAAACGTGCTTCGCGAGAGTTCGTCGACCATCTCTTCAAGCGTCTGCTTAGCCGCTTGTTGCTGCTGGCTCGCTTGCCCCAACTGGTTCTGGCCTATCTGGCGTCCAGCTTCTCGCATGTTTCCGCTGACGGCGCCATCCTGAGCACGCTGAATCGCACCAGCAATCATTTGCGCCGACTGTGGATCATTCTGTTGCAGCTTGGCTTCAGCCTTGGCCAGATTCTGCACCGCGCGATCCGCCTGACGTGCTAAGTCCAATTGCCTGGCCGCCGCTGTCTTCAAAGCTGCTCGAGAGTTACCACGAGTTTTGTTCGACGAGCTGGAAGGATTCGATTCAGCGAGCGCCGCATCGGCAGCTTCCTGCGTTTGCTGTTGGATGTTTCGTTGCTGCCGTAGCAGTTCGCTTAGCTCCTGCGCAAACTTTCGGTAGTTATCCCAAGCCGACAACTCATCGAGCAAACTCTCTAGTTTCGTGATGGCTGACTGCTGACGATCGGACGCGTACGCCAAAAGTTGCGTTGCATACTTTAACGCTTCGGGAGGCAGCGATTCGCCGCCTGCCGCATTAGCGGCGTCACTGTTCTTTGAACTTTGAAGTTGCTGATCTCTTTCGGCCTGAAGTGTTTGCTTCGCGTCCGTGGCCAGCCGCAGTGCCGGCAGCAAGTCCACATCCGCCAATTCCTTTAGCGACGACAACGTCTTCTCAACGCGTTCTCGCACATCCACATCGCCGACTTGGCTGCGATCCAAAATGCCGCGCAATCGCTGAAGCTCCTTTACCACTTCTGCGTCTGCCTCGGCCAGTGCGGAATTCACTCTTCGCTGAGACAGTACGGCGGATTGCAGACGGTCCATGGTCGACTTTGCCGCCACGTTCGTCTCACGCAGAATATCAGACACAGCTTCAACGCCATCGCGTGCCTGTCGCTGCTGATTCAGACGCTGTTGCATACGGGAAAGCACCAACGACTGACGCCTGCCAACGCGATCAATTAGGTCGTTTTCTGATACGACCACCAATCGTCGAGACAAAGTCTGATTCGATTGGCCTTTGTAGTCTTCCGCATAAAGGTAAAAGGAAAGCACGGCACCGGGACTCAGTCGCAATCCCGTTAAATCCCACTCATGTTCGACCTGTCGCCGGTTCACGGCCGGTGGAAGCTGCGTCGGCATTGCAACTGTGGGAGGCTGTTCGGGTCCTACAAACAAGCTGACACGTTGCTCACCGTCATCACTGTTGTCCGTCTGCAAAAATCGCAACTCGACCCGCCGCAGCAACAAATCGTCCTCCGCTTGAACGACGAGTCGCACGATCGCCTCAGGAGAGATCAGCTCTTCGTTGTCTGGTTCCAACAACTTGAGTTGAGGCCGTTCATCTCGAACTACGCGAACGCTCCAGCTTTCGGCGTCAACGGTTTGTGTACCGTCGCGGTCCGTGATGGAGACACCGTATTCCGATGGCTGCTGGATAGTCCAGGATTGCGAACTCGCGGGAACTTCGTAACGCAGTCCATCCTGATGAATACTTGCCAGAAACTGCTCGTCAGACAGCGAATCAGGCTGAGATTTTCGTCGACCAGAATTGGCGGAACCTACTTTGCGAACCTGTAAGGCGACGCTTTCGACCGGGCGATCGACCGTTCCCCGCAATCGAATCTGGGTCCCCTGCAAGACACGCAATCCACCCATCGCCTCGTCAATTACCCGCGGCTGCCAACCCGTATAATGAGGCGGTGAAATTTCAACACTGCCCTGCGCGACCTGCGGAGCATCGACCACTTCGATCCGTTTCCAAGCCATCGTATCGTCGTCACCACCCGTCGCTCGGAAGCGAAACGATCGACTGATGTTGGTGCGTTCAAAAACCATTTGCTCGCGACTCTGCCCGTCTGCATCTCGAACACTGACGCGTTGCATTGGTATCACGTCCGTGCCGCGATCTGGCTGCGAGTCGTCGAACACGATTTCCAAATTGACGTGCTGCGGCAAGTCTCCCTTCTCATTGACCAGTGCCAACCGCAGGTCGCCACCACGTGCGACTTTCGTGGGTGGATCGACGAACGCAAGATGGTGTATGCGCGGCCAAGGATTGTCGCTCCAGGGTATCAATAGTCGTGACACTGCCTTGCTTGCATTTGGCGTGTCGACGCAAAACATGGTGATCCCCAAACAGACTGGAATCGCCGCCAGTGCAAGCGAACGCATGGTGGGTCGCCGATCGATTGCCTGACGTACATCGATTCCCTCCAGGTCCGTGGCCGTTTGGTTGATGACGCTTCGCATGAGCGACTTTGAACCCGTCGCTTCGTCGGCTGTTTGCAAGAAAGCCAGTGAACTGTTCAAACGATTTGCCAGGCTAGGAAAACGTCGCTCGATCATCTGCGCGACAGTTGTTTCCGACCATTCAGACTTCCAAGTCGGCAAGAAAAAATAGAAAGTCGCCGCAATCGCGGTAGCTAGCCAACCACCGCTGAACAACAGTCGCGTCCCGACGTCTTCGAACTGAGTCACGTAATCAAACGCAGCAAGTAACAGCCCAGCCGACAAGACACAAGCAGCAACGATTGCAGCGGACCTTGTAATCGCCAAACGCCTAGCGATTCGACTTACGCGCGAAATACGTTGCTGGATAGGATGGCTCATTGATTAAGTATACCCGATACAATTGCCTCCTTACCAAGCCTTCGATGTAACGAATAAACTGGTGCGAGCGCATTTCACTGGTTCGCATGGTGGCTCAGCGGAAGAAATAGTCCGCCGCGAACGAAGCAGTAATTCTCCTAATTGAGAGACTCCAATGATTCACGTAATCGCCAAGATTCACACGGTACCCGGAAAACGCGACGCCTTTGTGACCGAATTCCACAAGCTAGTACCGCTCGTCCTAGAGGAAGAGGGCTGCGTCGAGTACGGGCCGACCGTCGACGCGGTGACCGATCTGGATGCCCAGCAGAAAGCCGGCGAAAACGTCACGGTGATTATCGAACGCTGGGAGAGCCTGGACGCCCTGAAAGCTCACCTAGGGGCCGATCACATGACTGCGTACCGCGAACGCGTCAAAGATCTTGTCGAGAATACAGTGCTTGAGGTCTATGAGACAGTTTAAGACGGTAGGCTTGGAGCCGTGTTTATTGGCTCGCTTAGCTTATCCATCACGCATCTACGCCGATCGGTTGGCCACGATGTGGCAATTTCGAGGGATCGGTTTGCTACAGAAACCGTATTTCTTATAACTAAAGCATGACAATTCGTCTTTAGTGCGTTCCCGGCTGCCAAACTGACGTTACGTAACGCTCAAGCAACGGATTCCTTGAGGATCCGTGCAGCGGCAACCACCGGCCCATCACCATTGAATGAAGACTCCTCCAGAGCAGGTTGGAATCGGTACATGAAGCGTTCTCCCGCCCAGACGCAGTCATCCGTATTTTCCCTCGCGCAAGACACCCCCTCGCGAGGAAAGTCCGCCATTCGAATTGTCGGCGTCATCGCTTGTCTGCTTTCGCTCTCGTTCATCGGCGGCTGTAGCTGCTGGAAAGACCCACTGGGCGGAAACAAGAACAATAACAGCGAGACTAAAAAACCCGAGACGCTAGAAGAGATGGAGGCTCGGCGCAAGGAGTTGCTGGATCAGAAGGAGAAGGCTCCGGATTTTGAAACCGCACGCCTTACGGTCTTGCCCGCCGACGATTCGCCAGCCAGTGACAAGGTAAAGCCCGGACATTGGTTTAACGCTGTCCAAACAATGAAGGCCAACTCATTCGATTTCCCGAAGGGCGAGTTGGAGGCTCAATGCGTTGATCGCAAGGCGACACCCATCCGTCTAACGAATACGGAGTTCCACTTGAACTCCACACGGCCAGTCAACTTGCCGAAAGGCCAGACGAAGCACTTTGACATTCTGCTGCATGCCAGCAAACCCAGAGGCGGTCCCATCAACTTCATGACAAGGCTGCGCCCGCGAGGTGGTAGCCGCGAGGTCGACTGGGCCAGTGCTGTGACGTCAACGATGAAGAAGTTCCAGAATCACTTTGTCGTGTTGTCCGATCGCCCGGATAACTACCAGTTTGTCAAAACGTTACGCAGTGTGAAGCCGATCAGGTCGGACGACGAACTGTTCAATGTCGAATTCGATTACTTTGTAAAGCTGCCCAAGGGAACGCGTCGCATCGACGTACCTTCGCACGCGTTAGCCTGGACCTCAACGGCCTATGTGTTGTGGGACGACTTTGATCCAGAGATCATGACGGCCGAACAACAGCAAGCCATGATCGACTGGTTGCATTGGGGCGGCCAATTGATCATCAACGGCCCTAAGACGTTGGACAAATTGCGGATCAGCCAATTCGGCGATCTACTGCCTGCCAAGACGGGTACAGTAAGCTCCGTTACGGAATCCCAGGTTGATATGCTCAATCAGCATTGGTCGTTTACCGATGTCGAGGGAGCTCGGACTCTTTCGCTTCCAGAGAAGGAAGACGATCGTCCGCTGGCGCTTGAATTGGAGCTAACCGATGGATCACAGTTTGTCCCCAATACCGGAGACCTGGTTGCTGAGAAACTCGTTGGCCGCGGCCGAGTCGTCGCGACGGCATTCAATATTCCGCATCCATTTTTCACGAAGTGGGACTCGTTCGATTCCTTCTTTAACTCGGCATTACTGTCGCGACCATCGCGCCGATTCGATCAAGATAGAAACGGAATTACGGAGCGTTGGCACAAAGTCACCGCCTCGATTCTGCGCGATGATCCTCGACTGACATCGACGGTACGCTACTTTTCGCGAGATGCGACTTCCAGTTCAAATCGCCTGCGTTCTTCGCGACCAGGTGGGGCCACTCGCCTAGCCAATTCGGCATCGTCAGTACCAGCCACCGAAGACGAAGTTGCACGCCCACTTCGACCCCGTAGGATTGCCGCTAGTGCGATGCCCCAAGTCGCAGCGGCGAGACCAGACGTGCGTGTTCGAGTTCGTGGTGTTGAAGTTATCCAACCCGGGCAGGAATATTCGGTGAACATCGAATTCCTAAACATTGGTAACTCGGTCATGACGGGTTGCGCGATTGCGGTCGATTTCGATGACGAAATTGAGCTCACACGCGCCACTTCCGGCCACCAACTCGATTTCGACGACAGCAGGATTCGCTGGAGTATCCAAGCGATAGCTCCTGGGTCGGGTGGTTCCGCCGAGATAACTTACAGGGTACTAGAAAAACTACCCAACAACTCAATTCAATTTGCCGCCGAATTCACGTCAGATCAACTGCGGGCCCAAGATGACTTGCTGGTTGACATTGGTACCGCTGAGGCCAAGCATCAACTGGCTCGTGTCAGCGAGCAGGCATTTGGAGTTCATGGATTCTCCACAAACGACTTGACGGGTGTGGCTGGTTGGGATGATCAGAGCCACATCTCGCAAACGGCTCGGCGAGCGTTGGAGTTTGCAGCGGGAATCACGGTCCCCGCTAAGTCGTTCGTCGCCAAAGTCATTGGCATCTATCTGCTGATCTTGGTTCCGCTGAACTGGCTTATCTTCCGATTGATGGGTCGAGTCGAATGGGCCTGGGCAGCTATTCCACTGATTGCAATCGGCGGAGCCATCGGTGTCGTGCGGTCCGCGCAACTGGACATTGGATTCGTCCGCAGCCGAACAGAAATTGCCGTTGTCGAAATGCAGCCCGGCTATGATCGCGGACACGTGACGCGATACACAGGCTTCTATACATCGCTCAGTTCCGATTACGAAATTCGTGGTGAGAACGGTTCGACGCTGATTCAGCCGTTCGCCTTACGTGACTATAACGATCGACTCGCAACGCGTGGTGCAACCTTGCACCAGGATGACGGAATACGTTTGACGGGTTTCGATGTGACGTCCAACTCGACTGGGATGATTCACACCGAGCAAATGCTGGGCATGGGTGGGCCCATCTCGTGGAAACGCGATGCGAACCGCATTGTTGTTTCGAACGACTCGGACCACGACCTGAAGGGGGCGGCTATCGTTCGACGAACTGCCGACAAACAGATCGAAGTTGCTTGGATTGGGGATCTTGCAAAGAAGTCACGGTTCACCGAGTTACAATTCGAGCCACTGGAAACAGCCAATTTAGCCTTCGAAGAGTGGGAAAACGACACTTCTACCAGCTCAACAACGCTTGAAGGTGACTTGAACATTCGCACGGTGATGGAAGTGGCGACCGATCCGCAGCGACTGGGTGTCAACGAATCCGTGTTGGTCGGTTGGAGTGATCAGTTGCTAAGCGGAATCGAAGCCAAGCCGGCAGCGACGCAAGTTAACTCACGAACTTTGTTTGTTGTGCAGCTTCAGCATGCCGACCGCCCCATACCGCGTCGCGACAGAGATTGCTTTGCGGTGATGGATCGTATCTTCAGGGAGACCGAGCAGGATGATCTGATCTTCCGCTAAACCGCCTGACCTTTATTTGCACATTACTTTGTTGATTGACTGGCGATGATCGAAATCACTGACTTTGGAAAAAGCTACGGCGACTTCGTGGCGGTTGAACGGCTTAACCTGCACATTGGTGCGGGCGAAATGTTCGGTTTTATCGGGCCGAACGGAGCTGGGAAGAGCACAACGATTCGCTTCCTGACGACGCTGCTGAAAGCAAGTCACGGCGAGGGCACAGTGAATGGTCACAGTGTCACGCGTGACCCGATGAACGTACGTCGCAGCGTGGGCTACATGCCGGACACGTTTGGTGTTTACGATGGAATGAAAGTTTGGGAGTTCCTAGACTTTTTTGCTGTTGCCTACGCCATCTCTCGCAACAAGCGAAAGCAGGTCATCTCGGACGTCCTCGAATTGCTGGATCTGACGCACAAACGCGATGACTTTGTGAACGGCTTATCACGAGGTATGAAGCAACGACTCTGCTTGGCGAAGACGCTTGTTCACGACCCACCCGTACTCATTCTGGACGAACCGGCGAGTGGTCTGGACCCACGAGCTCGGCTGGAGATGAAGGCGTTGCTGAAAGAGCTTCGGAGGATGGGCAAGACCATCTTGATCTCTAGCCATATCCTGACGGAACTTGCGGACTGCTGTACGTCGATTGGGATCATCGAACGTGGCCAACTGCTGATGCACGGGCCCATCGAAGAAGTCTATCGCCGGATCCGGGGCAATCGCATTGTGCAGGTCAAGTTCAACGAAGGGATGGAAGCTGGTCTGTCGATCATTCGCAGTTCGCCCTACGTTCGAGACGTTCAGGTGGACAACCATATGGTGACCGCCGAATTGGAAACGGATGACAAAGGTGTGGCAGAGGTTCTTCAAAACTTGAACCAAGATCAAAGCGTCCAAGTTCGCAGCTTCGCAGAGAAAGACCCCACGCTTGAAGACGTCTTCATGATGGTGACAAAGGGATTGGTTACCTAGCCACTAAGCGGAAGAAACGACTTCTAGCCGTTGTCACCGACAGACCTAGACCGCTCAACAAAGCCAGTGTTTCCGAACCGGAACGCTGGCTTTTGGTCTACCTGCCGTAGACTCTCGATTCGCCGGTTGTGTAAACGCGGCGAATGAGAATACTCACGAATCAAGGCCGTTTGGTCGATTCACAGTGAGTTGAACCAAATGTGTGTTTGGATATGGGTAGTACATGTCCCGGTCCTTATTGTTGTCATCTTGTTGTCGTCCGGGCGAAGGTCTTTGCTGCGGGGCTTTTCTTTCTCTAATCGCGCGCAGCCATGCTTTCTAACGCCATATCGCAAGCCATGATCAAAGATCAGCACTGGCTGCGAAAACAAGCCCGCAAGATCGAGCAACTCCGCAAGGGCGACAAGCCGGCGGACAAAATCCAAGAGAAGTTTGATCAGCGTTTGCAGGCGTCTACTGCTCTGCGAGAAAAGCGATCGACGTCTAGGCCAGAAATAGAATTCCCCAGCGACCTGCCGATCATGCAGTATCGAGACGAAATCGTCTCGGCACTAGCGGATCACCAAGTCATCGTCGTGGCAGGTGAAACGGGGTCCGGGAAATCGACGCAGTTGCCAAAGATCTGCCTGGAGGCTGGCTATGGCGTCGCGGGAATGATTGGTCACACGCAGCCACGAAGGATCGCCGCGCGAAGCGTAGCATCACGTATTGCGGAGGAAATGAAGTGCTCATTGGGGCAGACCGTCGGTTACAAGGTGCGATTCGACGACAAAACGGCAGAGAATACTTACGTCAAATTGATGACCGACGGGATCCTGCTCGCGGAGGCGGCTAGTGATCGATTTCTTGAGCAATACGAAGTGATCATCCTGGACGAGGCGCACGAGCGATCACTGAACATCGACTTCTTACTAGGGATGCTGCACGGCTTATTACAGAAGCGAAAAGACCTTCGACTGATCATTACTTCCGCCACGATCGACGCCGAACGATTTGGCGAACACTTTGGCAGTACGGAAGCTCCGGCACCAGTCATTCAGGTCGAAGGTCGTACCTATCCCGTGGAAGTACTCTATCGTCCTTTAGAAGACGAGGCGGGGAACACGCAAAACATTTACCAGGGCATTATCAGTGCGGTCCATGAGCTGTCGCACGAAGGCGACATTCTCGTTTTCTTACCCACTGAGCGAGATATCCGCGAGGCATCCAAACGTCTTCGCGCCGACAAATTGATGCAACAACAGCAGCGAGAGATCTTGCCACTCTACGCGAGACTCTCTACTGCCGAACAAAACAAGATCTTCAAGCCAGGGGCAGCAAGGCGCGTTGTCCTTGCAACGAACGTTGCCGAATCATCGCTGACGGTGCCTCGCATCCACTGCGTCGTCGACACAGGAACGGCCCGGATCAGTCGATTTTCGTCACGGCTTCGCATGCAACGTTTGCCGATCGAGTCCGTTTCACAGGCATCTGCCGATCAACGCAAGGGCCGCTGCGGTCGACTCGGCCCCGGCAAGTGTATTCGCCTGTACAGCGAAGAAGACTTTCTTACGCGATCTGAATTCACGACGCCTGAAATCCGACGAACGAACCTCGCATCTGTCATTTTGCAGGCCAAGAACCTGCGACTCAGCGAACTCGACAAGATCCCGTTCCTCGACCCGCCTCGTCCGGAGACGGTGCGTGAGGGTTACAAGACGCTGTTCGAAATTGGTGCCGTCGACGACCATCGACGGTTGACGCAGTTGGGCCGAACGCTTGCCAAACTGCCTGTGGATCCACGGATTGGGCGTATGGTCTTGGCGGGCCATGAGGAACAGTGCCTCTCCGAAGTTTTGATTATCGCAGCCGCACTCGAGATTCAAGATCCGCGAGTACGCCCAATCGAGCGTCAACAGGCCGCCGATCAGCAACACGCTGAATTCAAAAACGAGGACTCGGACTTTCTGTCGTTCCTCGCCTTGTGGGACTTCGTCGAACAACAACGGCGCAATCTATCGCGAGGCAAGTTTATGAAGATGTGCCAGCAAAAGTTCCTCTCGCCGGCGCGTGTTCGTGAGTGGGGCGAGGTCCATCGTCAATTAAAACAAACAGCGACAGAACATGGCCTGAAGACCAAGAAACGACGCGACGACGCGGATGCTGTCCATCGAGCACTCCTTACCGGACTGCTCAGTTGCGCTGCGCATCGAGGCGATGACAAAGAATATTCGGGAGCAGGCGGAAACAAGTTCTTTTTGTGGCCAGGCTCCGGACTGTTCGCCTCAAAACCTAAATGGATCATGGCCGCAGAGTTGGTGGAGACTAGCAAACGCTACGGTCGCATCACTGCGAAGATCAATCCCAGCTGGTTGGAGAAGCTTGGACATCACCTGGTCAAATACTCGTACGCGGATCCTCACTGGCACAAGAAGAGCCAATCCGTGATGGCCTATGAAAGCGTTACGCTGTTCGGTCTGCCCGTCGCAAGCCGACGCCGAGTCCCCTACGGACATCACGACGTCACCGTTGCTCGTCAGATCTTTATCGAACGAGGCCTTGTGGCGCAGGAGATGGAAGCTGCCGACGGCTTCTATCAGAAGAACGCGAAGACACAAGAAGACGCAGCCGAAATGGCGGCCAAGACGCGAAAGCGAGACTTCATCCTGGATGAATATCGAGTCTTCAGTTTCTATGACGAACGATTGCCTGAAGACGTCTATGACATGGCAAGTCTGCGGCGAGCCATCAAGAAAGAACCGGAGCTGCGCGAACGACTCACAATGTCGATTGAGGATCTCGTTGAGACGGAATCGCTGCTGGATCCCGATCAATTCCCACCACAAATCGACGTGGGCCCCATGCAGTTGCCGCTCAGTTATCACTTTGAACCGGGCTCTGAATCCGATGGAGTAACGATTACTGCGCCTGCGGAAGCTGTCTCGCAACTGCATCCCGAGCGTCTCGAATGGTTGGTGCCGGGATTGCTTGAGGAAAAGCTGATTGCCCTAATTCGTTCGCTTCCCAAACCAATACGCCGCGGACTTGTACCGGCGCCGGACACGGCAGCCAAGGTTGCGGAAGAGATTGAGTTCGGGAAAGGCGCGTTTCTGGTTGAGGTGGCAAAACACTTCAGCGCAATCGCCGATGAGCGGATCACCGTCCGCGACTTTCGCTTGGATAAACTCAGTCCACATCTGCGGATGCGCGTGCGCGTCGTCGATGGTGACGGAAAAGAGCAGTCTGCGGCTCGTGATCTGAACGAGATCCGGACAGAGATGATCGAACAGGGAACGCCGCTTAGTGAGCCAGTGGTCGTCGACAGTCAATGGCATCGAGACGACGTGACACAGTGGGATTTTGGCGATTTGCCAAGTGAAGTGAGCAT
Source organism: uncultured Pirellulaceae bacterium (assembly GCA_964418725.1). Taxonomy (GTDB): domain Bacteria; phylum Planctomycetota; class Planctomycetia; order Pirellulales; family Pirellulaceae; genus CAYNJG01. The sequence goes on along the minus strand of CAYQMZ010000017.1, from coordinate 8,599 downwards.
CGACCGAAGCGGAATAGCAGTGGTCTTATACCCAGCACTTGTTGAATTCGAAGATCAAACGCTGGGGCTGCGGCTGGAAGAATCTCGTGCGTCCGCAGATGTTGCACACCGGACCGCCGTTCGCCGTCTGTACCGAACCATCAATCGAAAGTCGCTGCGCACCCAGGTTCGCTGGCTCCCCGAGTGGGACAAAATCTGCCTATGGTCGTCCTCCATCTTTCCCAAAGACGTGCTGGAAGATCAGCTTGCGCTCGTGATCGCCGATGTCGGGTTCTTGCAAAGTGGTGGCGTTCCCAAGACGCAAGGCGACTTTGAAGCCAAACAGGCAGAAGCCAGCCAACACATTGCGGCCGCAACGCAAAAGGTGGCCACGGTCGTCCCCCCATTGATGGATGCTTATCATCGCGTTCGATTGGCGCTCGGTAACGCATCGCGAAGTCGTTTCAGCTCATCGATTCAAGATATCGAAACGCAATTGGCGAGGTTGATGCATCCGAATTTTCTGTCCGATACACCTTGGAACTGGCTTTCGCAGTACCCACGCTACCTGAAGGGAATCGAGCAACGAATCGACAAACTCAGTTCCACCAACCCCACGAAAGAACAAAACGCCGTTCACGAGTTATCGCAATATTGGTCGCGTATCGAGGGTTGCGATGAAGCGGCAAGCTACGTCGATCGTAACGCACTGCTTGAGTACCGCTGGATGATCGAAGAATACAGAGTGTCGCTGTTTGCCCAGACGCTAGGCACCGCAGTGAAGGTCTCACCACAGCGACTCGACAAACAATGGGCGAAAGTCGAAACCCAATAGCCGTTCGCGATCATTCCACTTTGGTCGCACTTTGGGGCACTCGACGCAGCTCAATTCCCGCAAGTTGAGGCTGTGTCTCTTCGCTACGGTTTCGGATGTCTACTTTCAGTTTTCCGCTCGATAGCGTCACGCTCTCAAAGACTTGCACGTGAGCTGAGTACTTTCCTGCGGTCTTACCTTGAACCGCGACGGCATCGTCCGCGACCGGTTGTGAAAAATAAAGACGAACGTCAAAGCAATCATTGGCTTGTTGCTTGCCCAAATCGATTGTGATCGATTGGGCGTTCCTCAAATGCGAGGCTTTCACCCACGAGAGTTCGCCGGACTGTGTGGATGAATGTCGGCGGCGGTAGACCACGTTTTCGCCTTGGACGCTGACCTTGATCGGAAATTTCTCGCTTGCGACGGGGGGGTACTCCATCCAGACCGTACCGTCATTGGCACGCCGTGTACCCGCGGCTCCGAAGTTGATCCCCACGTTGGCGACATTCGTTGCGACTTCGCCCAACTCAAACGGGTTCACGGTCCAGACCTCGACATCCGGCATATGCACTAGCGCCAAGGACGTTTGATTTTGGTAGCCGCAACTGCAGGTGCGAGTGAAATCCGGAGCATTCAACACGCCGTCCGCCGCGATCAGGTTAGACGTGCAACCTGACCGGAAGCCTCCGAGATTCGCGACGCCGCACTTCGTAGATAGATCGTAAAAGCCGGCAGCTCCCGAACGAAACGTGAGCAAGTTCTCGCATGCGACGGCGGTATTACATCCGTACGCGCGTTTATACGCCCAGGGTTCTTGGGCACCCGTCAAAGGATTCTTTCGCGTTACGGGCGAGCCATCCAGAATACTGACGACGCCGCTTGTTTTTGAATACGAACGCGAATTCGCAATGACCCAGTCGTTGTGCAGAATGCACGGGCCAGAGTACTTCAGGCCTAGATTCTCCCAAAGCTTGGTGCCAGTCTTACCCGAAAGTGCCAACAGTCCGGCTTTCGCTTCATCCAGAGAACGATCTGGCGCTGCCGCCCCTGCGTGGACCAACGTATCGTGTTCAGCCGAATAGCCCAGCCAAGTTCCAAATACGTCTTCGGACTTATCCCACGCTTGATGCCCGGTCTCGATATCGTGCGCACTGATACGATAGTCCGTGGCTTTCTTGTTGCCGCGGCGAGAAGCCTGGTCTTCGACAGACTGAGGCAATTTGTCGAGCAAGAAAACCTTGCCGTTACCCGCCACGATCCCGTTATGGAGAAAGCTGTGCTGGGCATCGCGGTGCCAAAGCAACTCCCCGGACTGGCTATCCAAGATCGCCACACGACGCGACGCAAACCACTTTGGGCTCCAGCCGATGCTGACGTGCTTGGTGGCTTTCGACAACGCCTTCAAGAGTGCGGATGCCTCTTTGCCATGCGCAAAGTCGACACCTGCAATCAATTTGTCTTCGTAGACGCCCACGTAAGTCCAAGTTGCCGAACCGTTGGGATTCACTTCTTTTGGAAGCACAAGCGTTCGCAACGTGCCGCCCGACCTTGGATCAATTACCAGGCAGCGATCCTGCTTGACCAAGTACACAGCTTCGTCGGTAGCCACAAAGTTGGTCCCCCGGGCATTGGCTCCAGGGATATGAACTTGGTTGTATTTTGTGCTAAGCGGAGTGTTGGCCAGTGTATCGTCGTAATAGACCTGTTTTGTCCCCAAGTCTTGGAAGTCGCGTTTCCAAAGACGCCGACCGGTGTAGACATCACGCGCCGACAGGGTGTTGACGCCTTCGACGAACAATCGCCCGCCAACTACCTGCTCACCAGGTGCATGACTGTGCCGCGGCAGGACGTCATGGTGCGTGTTGCCACCGAACCACAAAAGTCCAAGCGGAGCCTTTACCAACCGGTCGTTCGATTTCACCGTGTTCCCAACGTCGCCATACAAGTGAGTCCAGGGGGCCGCGCCCTCCAGCGCCCCGACTCTTTGGACGTAGGGCAGGTTCGCAATTAACGTTCGACCGCGACGAGAGCTTGTTTTCGAATTGGCCGAATCCCGCGGCCAGCCGTCAGAGACCTTCGCATTCGCAAGCTTCGCTTCTCGCAAAGCACTGGTCGCTGACTCAGCATCGCGGGAGTTCAATGCCAGAATACCGCCGTAGGGTCGCACCGAATTGAAGGCGACTTTGAGCGTCTCAGCTGAGAGCTCATCTGCATCGTCGAGTACGACCAGCCTTGCGATGTACGCCGGGGCCCGAAACTCCGACGGCGAACCAACATGAATTGCTACTCGTTTGCCATATAGTCCCAGTTCGTCGTACTTACGACGAAGTTGACTGACCAGTTCTTCATTCTTTGTGACGGCAACGACGTGCAAATCCGAATTTGCCAGGATGTCATTGAGTATCGACTCATGCTGTAGGTCGAAAATAAACGCGTAGCCGTTGGTTGCGTCTTGCTTGGCCAAAAACGCCGCGGAGTGCTCACTCTTGAATTGACGCAGATAGTTGTCCGCGTGTTGCTGACGTTCCCTTGGAGATGTAACGAACGTCTTTGGTTCGGTAGCTTCGACGGTTTCTTCGGCGCCGTAACACTGGATTGCACCGTCTTCCGTGACCGCAAGCAGTGAATCGCCTCCGGCAACAATTCGCACAACACGGCTTGCTGGCAACTGTTCGACAACCTCAGCCCGCTGTGACTTCGAAACATCAATCACGGTGATCGCATCTTTGCCCGCCGCGTAGATCCGGTCTCCCGCCCGAATCAGATCATTGCCACCGTCAACCGGCAACTCCCACACCACGGTTTGTTCGGTGCCATCCGCGTTGGAATCGATGGCACGCACGTTGGTGCTGTCGGAGGTCACCAACAGCTTGCCATCCAAGACAGGCTCGTTCAATTGAAGCGTTGTCTTCTTGCCTTTCTTCCAATCAAATTTCCGAACGCCTCGCTCGCGAGTATGGACAAAGTAGCCATCGTCGAAAGCCATCACAAAGGCGCCACCATTTCCCTTACCACCTGCATTGAGATGAAAGTGAATGAGCTCTCCCGTTTCACGATCAAAGGCGGCCGGGACGGATCGCCCACCGGGGACCAACAGATAGTCTTCCGTTGCGGCTAAACTGCCTTGCGGTGCGACGCCGGCGAAGGACGGTGCGCTGTGCGGTTGCTTGATGTAGGTCGCGGCGGTGTGGTCATTGACCCAAGCAACGTTCCCTGAATCAAAATCCAAAGCGTAGATGAACGTTCCCATGAACGGCCAAATGCTAGACGCATAGTAGACCTGTCCGTCTCGCAAAACGGTGCCTCCACGTGCTGGCCACATCGAGATGACGCGTTTGTTGCCCAACACTTTCTGACTGTTCGGGCCGCCGCGATGCTTCCAAAGTAGCGTGCCGCTGGATACGTCTAAACAATAGATACATCCATCGTCGCTGGTCACGAATACTCGATCACTCGTTCCCGCGGGCGGCAATCGCACTGGGCCATCCGTATAGAATCGCCACAACTCGTCGCCAGTATTCAGATCCCAGCAAACGACCTTGTCGCTATCGTTGAAGCCGACGATTACTCGGTGGCCTAAAACAATCGGTTCGAATTGCTTGTCGAACTGCATTAGATCGTTGTTGAGCGGATCGTCCCACGTCTGCTCGCGAGGCGTGCATTGTCTTGTCCATCGCAGCTGCAGATTGGAAGGCAATTGATCGGGCGAGGTCGCCGTGCGTTCTGCGTTGTACCGCCACATGGGCCAATCGCCCGCGTGGACAGCCTGCCCTACCACTAGCAAGAAAAAGGCTGCTGTAATCGATGCGGAATGCGACGACCAGTTGTGAGAAGACGAAAAGGATATTGCCATTGGATTTGGTGTGTTTGCTCGAACCGTTGCCTATCTCACAAGCTTCACGCATGCAGGTACAAGCCTGTCGACTTAAAAGGATGTAAGCATGACGTCAAAGCGATTTCCAGACCGTCTCATTTGCGTCGCGGGTCGGCAACCCAGGGAGAGCCGCAAGACGAGAACGGACTTCAAAATTCCGACCGCGAGTCACAACTGTCCCCAGACTTCAGGAAATCAGCCGGCGATCCGCTGCACTGGGAAGTTGGCACTTCGGCAACGCAGTTTCGCACCCGGCTCTAGTCTCTATGGTGACGACGCAGGATCACGCCCGTCAACTCGGACTTTTCATCAACTAGGAATCGGCATTTGGACGCAAGAGGCGTGAACATCAGGTGAAGAATACCTGTCTCGCGGCGGCTACGCACGGCTCATCGCCGATTTTGATTCTTGTCGCCTAGCAATTCTGCGGATACGCTGAGCGGCTGTTAAGTGCAGCTTCCACGATCGACTCTTCGCGAATGTGAACGTTGTTAGCGTTCTCCCGGATCAAGTTCTGACTGCTCTCTGTCCACTTTGGGACACTGATTGCTGACACTGAGGGATCCTAATGACGGTACTATTCAAGCGTTCTGTCCTCGCGGCTTCGTTTCTACTTCTAATCTACACTTCTTCCTTCGGCGCCGTTGTGGTTCGCAGTTACCCAATGGGCGAGGAAGACAATGGCGCCGCAATCGGTGACGAAGCGATTTTCACCGCGGACGCCGTCGAATCGGACCTAGACCAAGTAGACATTCTGGTCGACCTCGATGGTTTTGGCACGTATGTCGCTGGCCGAAACGAGGAGAGCGAATTCGCCATCGCGTTTGATGGCGTCTCCGACTTCTTTCAAGCACCACCCTTTGATCCACGACATTTTGGTGGATCGTTTACCGCACTCAGCCAAGGCTGGATTATGCCAAGCTCTGATGGCGAGGGCTTTCCACAAACCGTTTGGGCACTGGGTTCAGACAATGGTGGCGTCGGCATCACAGAAGACGGATTCTGGCAACTGAATTCCGGTGGCTCGGCGGGCAGTCGCGTTTCTGACGTCGCTGTCGAATTCGATGAGTGGAATCACTTGGCCGTTCTTCGAGGTGGAAACAACGGGACGCTTTACCTGAACGGTGAGGTCATTGCCCGGAACGACGGTTTCTGGAACGCACCTGGTGAGTTTTACTTAGGCGTTGGTCCAACTGAAGAAGATCCGTTCCAAGGCGCAATCGACGACTTCACCATTTCGGGTTTCCAAGATGGTTCGTTCGATCCTGTGATCGACATCATGTTTCTTGATCCATCGTCGTTGACAGGGATTCTGGGAGACGTCGACCAGGACGGGCTCGTTGGACAGACGGACTACGACGCGTGGTCCAACAACGTAGGATTCAACAACGGCCTAGGGGTCGGTGATGTTGGCACACTGTTCCGTGGCGACGTTGATCAAAACGGGATCGTCAACTTCTTCGACTTTCAAATTATTCGCACAGAAGCTGTGGCAGCAGGCAACGCGATCGCCATTCCGGAACCAGCCAGTCACTGGTTGCTGATGAGTGCTTCGCTCGGCTTGCTTCTGCTTCGTCGAAATCGGACACGCAGCTAAGCGGCCAACTCTTTTCCGTTTCCGGCTCTGTCCGGCATCTGCCACACAATTGCGATTAGCCAAAAGTCATACACCATGAATAAGTTCTCGAAATCATTTATCGTCCTTACGACTGTTCTCTTAACTTGCCTGGTCGGATCCGATTCCGCTCACGCTCAATTGCTTCTCGCCGAAGACTTCCTCTACGCTCAGCCGACGAAAGCTTTTGGCGCCGGCGGTGGATTCACTCGGCAGGACTATGGCGGTGGCCAACACACTGAGTCCGCTCGCTGGGAAGGCCGCTGGAACTCGTTCGGCGACGGTGTGATCACCGGATCCGATATTACCGACGAAGCGTTCGTCGAAACCTTCATTCCGGAAACGGATATGTTTGCGGGCGTCACCAGAAATGGACTCAGCGACAACTGGCTTGACCGCGACTTCAGCCTTACTGGTCTAGACGAGACGCAAACGCTCTTTTTCGGAATTACGATGCGCAGTTCAAGCGACATCGCCGTTCCAGATGCCACGTTCTCTATCAACGACGCCGGTGGCGCAGCACAAATCGGCATGGGATTCACCGAAGGCGGATTCCGAGCGTTGCTGGGTGACCCAGAAATGACGGGTGAAATCGGCGTCGTCCCCGGACCGGAGATTACCGAAGGACTGGACCCGCACAGACTCATTGGAAAGCTGGAAATCAATGCCAGCGGCAGCGATGAACGATTGACGGTCTGGCTTGATCCGCCCGACGTAGAAACCGCAGACGAGATGATCGAAGCCGAAGCAGCCGACGTGGGTGGTATCTCGGACTTCGCTGGTAACCTGCGGCTGGACCAAGTGCAGAGCGGCGGCCTGATGTTCTGGGACGACCTGGCGATCGGAACCACATGGGAAAGTGTCGCGAGCGTAGACATCCCTCGCGTAACGCTGCAAGTGGATACAGAAGACCGCGAGATTTTCTGGGCGAACGAGACCGACAGTGACCTTGATATCACATTCCTGCAAGTCGCATCCGAAGCAGGCTTGAACGACCGTACTTGGGAAAGCCTAACGGACCAAGGCGTTGCAGGCTTTCAGGAAAACAGCCCGAATCCCAACCTGCTGACGGAATCGAACCTCTTCCAGTCACTGAATCTGCCGGCTGGAGATGCTGTGGCTTGGGGTCGACCGTATCGTCGCGGTGAAGACCTCATCGCTCATGTGGGTACAACAGACGGACTCTTGAATGTCGCAAACATCGCGTACGGAGAATTCGAGGGGGCTCCCGGAGCATCACCCGACTTTGATGGAAACGGGACAGTCGACGTAAACGACATTGATGCGCTTTGCTCACAAATCTCAAGCGATGGCAATGGTGCCGCTTTTGATCTTACGGGTGACGGCGTCGTCAACGGAGATGACTTGGCTTCTTTCTTGGAGCAAACCGGAACCGTTACAGCGGACTTTAACCTCGATGGTGAAGTTGCCTTTAGCGACTTCCTAGTGTTGTCGACTAATTTTGGCGGCACGGACCTCACTTGGTCACAAGGCGACGTCGACTGTAACGGAGCCGTTCAGTTCGCAGACTTCCTGACACTGTCGGCGAATTTCGGAGCAACGGCGGCCGCTCATGCCGTTCCTGAACCCAATGGTGCGATGCTTGTAACGTTGGGATTGTTGGTCGGCTTGGTAACTCGCCGACGTGACCGCTAAAGCAAACTAGTGTGTTGCTTTCAATTGAATGGGCAACACATCTCGTGAATAGCCAAACCGCCTGGCCGGACAGACGTCTAGCCAGGCGTTTTTTCTTGCGCCACACGCTGTCGTTCGAGATTCACCCGTACAGATTGCCAAGGTGTTGCAAGTCGCTCTATCGTGTCGACGCCTATTCATTCGGGCGCAGATTGCCGATGACCGTTACGGTTGCTACAGAAGTCCGCGACGTGAAAAGGAGCTCGATCGGCATGGATGGCAAAACGAATTCAAGATTCCGATGGTCACGAAATGCCACTGCAGTCCTTGTGTTGGTTACCGCATCTGGGTGCGCGTTCGACAAAATCGAGGCACCCTTCGGTTTGAATCGCAACGGAGTAACAAGCTTTCCGCCAATGGACAGCAAGTCAACCGAAAGCCTCAACACGGATGCACTGTCATGGTCCCAACGGCAGCCTCGCATCGCGACCGAACAGGCACCGCCTGAATTGCAACGCCTAAGTGCACAACTGCGAAGTGCATCCCCGCAAGCTCGAGCTGTGGCAATTGCACAGCTCGGCGAAATCGCCCGACGTGGAGATCGTGGAAGCTACCCAGCGATCGAACTGTTGACCCGAGTTATGCAGAATGATGACGAAATGAACGTTCGAACCGCAGC
>CAYQMZ010000016.1:0-26198 GCA_964418725.1 uncultured Pirellulaceae bacterium | reverse complement strand
CGATAGCTTTCGCCGGGTTCCAGCGACGCACCGTTGTTGAAGTTGCCGATGATGATGTCGTCGCGTGTGAATTGTGAGTCGAGCGACAGGACCACGTAATCCTTCCACGTTGAAACGGGAGTCGCCGCATCTCCCAGGTTCGTGACCACGAACTCAATCGCCAGGGTCCCGCCCGGATCCACACGATCGGGTAGAACGACTTCGCTGACAATCAAGTCCGGTCGAGCTCGAGCGGTGACATAAAGGTCCGACTCGTCGACGACCGTGTTGTTGTCGCGGTTGTTTTCAAAGATGCGATTGTCGTGGTTGGTAACGACGGAGACTCTAAACGTGTCTGCAATGCGTCGAGGTAGAAGAATAGACTCGGTACGCGATTGCGATTCGCCAACGGCCAACTCACCGTTGTAGATGTATTGACCAAGCAAAACGGGTGAGGCGGTCGGATCCGTTTGGGACACCAAAACGATGGAATCCTCGCGTGCTCCCGATGCGTCAACGTCACCAGTATTGGATACGGTCCATGAAACGTTGATTTGATCGCCGTCCTCGGCCTCCGTAGGTGCGGTGATACTGGTCACCGCGAAGTCAGGCGTTGGGGCAAGATCGAGCGAGACAGCTAAGGGTGTCGAGCGATTGTTCTCCGCGAACGCATACTCGAACGGGCCACCAGTGACTGCCGTGTCGACGAAAAGGAACACCTCACCGGCGATACCGGCTGGCAACGCAAAGGTACCTGTGAGGTTGTAGCTGCCTTCGACGGTAGGGTCGGCAGAGGCTTCGGAGACGTGGCCCAGCGGTCCAATGTGTTGGAATTCGTGTTCCGCAATGATGTTTTCCGCGTTCGCATCTGTTGCAATCAAGACACGGTCGGTCCACTTTCCGGTGCTGGTCACTCCAAGCCCCTGGTTCTCGACCGTCCAGGTCACGTCGATCACGTCTCCGCTTCGCACAGTTGCTGATGTATCAATGTTGGTAACGCGAAGGTCGGCGTACGGAATTGGCAGGACGGTCAGTGGTTCCTCGGCACTTGCTACGTTGTTTTCTTCTGCGCCGTCCTCAAAAACAACGTTGTCCACGTCGCTGACGACGAATACGTGGAACTCGCCCGTGAGCGCGGCTGGCAGTAGGAACGTTCGAGACTCGGTGTAGCTTTCGCCTGCTGGTAATGCGCCAGCTCGATCGACAACCTGGACAACTCGGTCGTCAGCGTTACCGAACACTTCGTCAGCCGAAAGGACGACGGCGTCACTCCATGAATCCGGCAGTCGATCTGAGTCGAAGTCGTTAGTGACGGTCCATGTAACCGTCAGTTCCGCCGGATCATCGATCAACAGTCCGGCAACCACTGCGTTGGGATTCGGAGTGAAGCTGACGTTCGTTACCTGTAAATCCGCGAGCGTTAAATCGAAGGTGAACGAGAACGCGTCCTCGGAAATTCCGTCGGGATTACTGGCCGCTTCGCCGTTGATGTCATCGCCGTCCTGGTTCATCGCGTTACCAACGAAATCGGCGATCTCTGGCCCGACGGTGACCGTGTAGCTGGGATCCGTTAGCGATGCCGCGGGGTCGATGCGGATTTGGAATCGCGTATTGTTTGTCCCATTCACCGTTCGGATGCTCTGTAAGGGAACGTCGCCAGAGACTCCCTGGATCGAAACGTCGTCTCGCGTAAATGTGTTGGGGCGAACCGGCTCATTGAAGGTGACTTCGACGATCGAGACATTGCCGTTTTCCGGAATCGCGACGAATTGGGCATCGACGATGCTGGGGCCGGTCGAAAACTGCACGTTCGCCATCAGCCCTGTGTCATTTAGTTGAGGAACGATTTCCACGTTCACTCCGGCATCCGAACCAGCAAATGCGCTGAAATCACCGGCAACTGAACCAAACTCGCCCAGGGTAAACTCTGCACCGATGGCCGGTGCGTAGTTGTCGGCAATGGCTGTTTCCAGCGTGCCACCAACTGTCAGTGTGCCGGTAACCTGCAGCAGATTTTGCGTCGCAACGGCAGGGTCGCGGATCATTATGGAAAGCGTTCCTTCCGTCCCTTGGGTGTAATCGCCATCGATGACAAGGTTTCCTTCAGTGGCAGAGACTGCGAGCGTTCCCGCATCGTTGAACACGTTGCCAACGATTGTGCCGTTTCCGACCAAGACACCGTCCTCAGCCAGACGCAACGAGTTGAAGGTCAGCGGATTTGATGCTGATAGCAAAATCTCGGTGTTGGAAATTGTGAGGTCACTGGGCAACTGCAAACCTGCCTCGACGGTGTTCAGCAAGACGCCGCGATTGACTCCCTGGATAGACCCTAGTTGTGAGGCGTCGATTGTTCCGCTGCCGGTCGTGCGGAACTCAAATTGGCCTCCGCCATTTGCCCCGCGACCACCGGCCTGGACAGTTTGAAGTCCACCAAGATCAATCGACGCTCCGTCCTCCGAAACAACCGACTGTCGGATCGATCCCAGGCCAGCAAACTCGCCAGAAAGTGAATTCAGCGATGACAGATCCAGCAACGTCCCCTCGCCTGATGCCTTAAAGATCTCGAGCCTTTGACTGACTTCAAGACTCGCTGGGCTACGATAGGTCGTTACTGTGGCCGGCAATGCGAAGGACCCGCCGCCGCTTACGAGTATCTGCGATTCGTCAAAGTTGGTCAGACCTGGAAATGTGATGCTGCCGGAACCGCTCACGTCCAGCGAAGAAGTTTGAAACGCAAGCAGGTCTTCGAGTGCTACGTTGCCGCCGTCCCGCGAGATGATCATGAGGCTATTGACGACGTCTTCTGAGCTGTAGCCACCAATCGACAGGGATGCGTTTTCGCCGATAGCTTGAACGGTGGATTCGCCGTCAGCAAAAAGTCCGCCGGTCAATGTCGACTCGCCGGTGACCGTCAACGATCCGGATTGCAATCGAATTGTCGCTGATCCAGTGATGCTTTCCACTTCGACATTGCTACTGATGGAGATCTCAATCCCCGGCGAGGCGACTTCAACTACGTCTCCCGGCGCAGGCAGCACGTTCCCGGACCAATTCAGCGGATCTTCCCAAGCACCGTCTTCCGGTCCGATCCACGTTCTGGCCGTCGAATCCGCGACGATCAACGTAATGCCTTGGGGGGCGATCGAGAGTCCAACGCCCGTTCCTGCCAAAGTTTGGGTGGCGAACGCACCCGTGCTGTCGCCAAAGTTCCCTAGTGCGAGCGAGTCTCCAGGTGTTGCCACATATTCGGTTGCGTCCACCGTGAGCGTCCCGCCTAGTGCCGCTGTTCCACCAACAGTCAATTGGTCGAACGTTGTAGCATCCGTTACATCAAGCAGTAACTCGGCGGACTCGGTTTGTTGGTAGTCACCTGTGACCCGAAGTGTGCCAGCAAGAGCGAGCTCTGTCGTCGTAGCAAAAGAACCGTCCAGCGTCCCGAAGCCCTCAAACGATGTGTCTTCACCTAGCGAGATGTTTCCCGAGATAACTCCTCCATCGAGGACGAGACGCACATCCGAAAACGCAACTATGTCATCGCTGCTGACGTTGATCGCTCCGTCGGAGCTCGCGGTGAAACGACTGTTCGAGTTGTTGGCACCGTTCGAGACACTTTGCAGGGATGGCATATTGACCTCACTGCCAGTGCCCGCTGATTCCACGGTGATGCCCCGCACGTTTCCACTGCCACCAGTTGGCCCAGTGATTTCCGTCACCAGCGGCAGGTTGACGAGTCCGCCAGCGACCGCCTGTACGTCCAGTCGCGTGAAGGCTTGCGCAGCACCATTGAGACTGTTTACCTGCGGCAATTGCACCTGACTGCCGACCCCGTCGGCTCGGAGTCGCGCAGTCCCCTGCGCGTCGGCCAATGAATAGGTTGACGCGTTCGGAACGGCCACGACCCCGCCCGATTCGGCAACTAGTCCAACTCCCACCAGTTCGGTCAAGGCCGGCAGTTCAAGCGTACCGCCGATCGCGACGAACTCGGTTTGGTCTACTACGTTCAGGTTGGGGTAGGACTCATCTAGGCCGTTCCGCAGTTCCAGCACACCGCGTGTTACCGACGTGAATTGTTCGGTCGCCATTGCGTCTGCCGCATCAATCGCAACGTGAATGCCGGATAGTTCCGTCAACTCGGGGGCGTCGATCTGGCCACCGGTCAACGCGAACAGTTCCGATGCTGAGTTGCTGGCACCGTCGGAAAACGACGTCAGGGAGGTCAGGGAAATCTGGCTCCCAGTACCTTCGGCCGCAAACTGAAGCCCTCGCACGTTGCCGGGGCCACCACTAGGGCCGGTGATCGTTGCGACTCCAGACAAGTCGACGACACCGCCCGAGTTGGCGTCGACATCCAAAAAGGAGAAGGGTGTCGTTGATCCGGTAATCGATACGAGTGACGGCAGCTCGACACGACTGTTCGATCCGTTGGCTTGAATCTCGGCTCGATAGCCTCGACCGACGATCGAGTATTCCGTCACCGTCGGGGCTCTGACTGTACCCCCTTCGTTCGCAAGGAGTCCGGTGCTGGTCATCGACGTCACTGCGGGCAATTCCAAGGTTCCGCCATTGGCGATGAAGTTGCTTTCATCGACGTTCGACAGGTTGGGTAGCGATATATCGATTCCGCCATTGGCCGTGAAGCTTCCACGCGAGAGCGTCGTAAATTGTTCCGTCGCCAAATTCCCGAGATCTTCGAGGGATACATCCACCCCAATGAGTTCCGTGAGCGACGGCGCGTCGATCACACCACCACCATCGACGCGTAAGAGCGAGTCGGAATTGGGAGCCTCATCCACGAACTGTGCTAAGGACGACAAATCGATTTTGCTTTCGGCCCCCGACGCACTGATTTGAACGCCTCGAAAGTTCCCCGTACCTCCACCGGGGCCTGAGATTGCTTCAAGCGATGGCAGCTGAACCTGCCCACCGTCAACGGCCTGCACCACTCCGCGCGCAAATGCGCGAGCGCGTCCATTCAGTTGCTCCAGGTTCGGAAATGAGATAACGCTACCCACGCCATCTGAAATGATCCGCGTCTGTCCGCCCACGTCGGCGACTGTGAATTCAGTGATTGTGGGCAACTCGAGCGTGGCTCCGTTGCGTGCAGTCAATGATGCTCCGTCCACCAAGACGTCACCGTCGATTTCGATGTCGACTCCGTCACCTTCCAGAATCAAGGACTTTGTGCTGGCAACGGTCAGACCACCGGCGAAGTCTCCGTCGGCTGTCAAAGTCAGCGAACCATCGGCGACGACAACATCCGCATTGCTTACGATTCCAGCTACCGAAACGGGGCTGTTGATTGTGACTTCGATCCCCGGAGTCTCGATGATGACGTTGTCTTCAGCGGTTGGGACAATTCCATCGGCCCAATGAATTGCATCTTCCCAATCACCACTGACTCCGCCGATCCAAGATCGTGCAGCCAGCAACACGCGTGACTCGAGAGTTTCAAATTGGCACTGCATTGGCTTTCCAACAGCAAAATTACATTTGCTGGGTAAGCGGCGGCCAGAGAATCGGCGTGCTCGACTTTTTCTTTTGTTTTTTGCCATGGTGCGAAATCTTTTCGAAGACATTGAGGTAGGGCGTGGCTTCGCAACGATTCGAAACCACGCCATCGAAGGGCGATTAGCGTGCGCTCTTTCGGAAAGCAACAAATGCCAAGCAGATGGCCAAGAAAACCGGCAAGTTTCCGGTTGGCTCTGGAATCGTTACGACACCCGGAGAGAAGGTGGTGTCGACGAATTCGAAACTTGGTGGATCACTGGGCAACTGCGCACCCACACTTGTCCCGTCCGCGGTAATCGTAATGGCCGCTGGAAGGGAACCAGAAAGCTCTTCAGCATCGAACTTCAATATGCCTAGTCGGTGCCTGCCAGCGGGTAATGGTTGCGCGATAGTTTCGAACTCAATCGCCGCGATGTCTGTGCCAAAGCCGGTGTTCGGAATCTGATTCCATTCGTCCAGCGATGGATCGAGCGAAAAGCTGAAGCGACTGTAGTCGCCGCTGGGAGCAAGCGAACTAGTTGAATCGGATACGTCAAGCGAGAAGAAAACCGCCTCATGCGATGGTGCTGGGGCTTCGGTCGGAGTGCGAAACTCCATCACGACGTCGATCGAATAAGTCTCTTCATCAGTTTGTAGATTGCCGAGTTCGTAGGTTGCTTGCTGGGCTTGGCATGCCCGATGGTTTGTGGCAAGTCCAACCATTATCAGCAATACGCCAGCCAGCGACCGACTGAACCGTCGCAGGGGGATCGAACGGAGTTGGTTTCTTTTCGCATTCATATAGTTGGCCAATCGAACGGGTGTTGCATCCCAACGCGAACTACATGCAAGGGCCGTCTGCGGAATTGCGAACCGGTGGTCACGCGAATAGTTCGTTCGCTGTTAAGCGGGAAACGAACGCCGCCTGGCCAAGAAAAATCAGAATTCGACGCTGAATCCTGTCAAGGATTCGAAACGATCGATTTATTTGCTACTCGGTACGTGAACTGCCGATTGGCCGTGCATGAAGTACGTCAGATGCAGTAGCTATCAGTTTCAGAGTGGGGTTATTCGCTAGAAATGTCCGGGGGGCGTCGAGCACCCCGGCAGAAAATGTAGCTTCACCC
Source organism: uncultured Pirellulaceae bacterium (assembly GCA_964418725.1). Taxonomy (GTDB): domain Bacteria; phylum Planctomycetota; class Planctomycetia; order Pirellulales; family Pirellulaceae; genus CAYNJG01. The sequence continues at coordinate 19,605 of CAYQMZ010000016.1, read as the reverse complement.
TGCCGGCGATTCAAGCCAATCGCGGGGCGAGGAATAGAACGAGAGGAATAGAACGAGAGGAAGTGACGCAGCACTCGACATTCAGTATTTCAGAATGCACCAGAGAGCCCAGAGTCCGTCGAGCACTCCGATTTTTTTGCCCTCGTCGTGCGTCCGTGGCGCGTAGCTGATGGGCAGCTCGTGGAACCGAACGTTCTTCAGCTTCGCCAGCTTAGCCGTCAGTTCGATTTCGATCCCAAACCCTTCTTCTTTTAACGACGGCAGAACTTGATCCATGATGTCACGGCGCACCAGTTTGTAGCAAGTTTCGACGTCAGTGAACTTGAGGTTAGTCTTCATGTTCGACAGCAACGTGATCAATCGATTGATTGTTGAGTGCCAGTATTTGGGCACGCGTCGGCTTTGCGAGCTGAATCGACTTCCGTAAACGACGTCGGCTGCGTCGTCCAAGATTGGCAGGAGCAGTAGAGGGTACTCGTGCGGATCGTATTCAAGGTCTGCGTCTTGAATGATTACCACGTCGCCGTTCGCGCGAGCGAGTCCGGAACGAATCGCAGCTCCCTTGCCTCGGTTCTGCGCGTGCAGCAGCACGGTCGTGTGTGCGTCGCCTTGAAATGATTCCAGAACCGTTCGCGTGCCGTCGGTACTGCCATCGTCAACCAGAATGATTTCGGTTGGGACGGGGACTTCGCGAATTGTCGCGATGACTTGGCGAACGGTATTCACTTCGTTGTAAATCGGCACGATGACTGACAACAAGAACGAATCGGGAATGGAGTAGAGTCCCAGTCTCCGACACACCGCAGGCGTGAGCATTTGCTGAAGTAGTCGCATCGTTTGCGATCTGTCGCGCGCGTCCAAATTCAAGAGACTCTGAAGTCGCTCGATAGTTTGCGAATCCAGATCGGCCGATGCATTGTCTCCGTTTTCCATGTTCGCGTTTCAGCTTTCCTGTTCTGATGAGTAGCCGTCACGAGCCACCGAAAAAAGATTTGTTGAGTAACCTTGACAATCGTCATTGTCGCATAACAATAGTCGACGCGTTGAGAACGTGTTAACGACTGACGAAGTCTCGGATCGATTCCGAGTTTTGATAGACATCCTGCAGATTGGCACCTTTAGCGAGGGATCGCTGCGTTCTCGCGCGCTTTCATCGAACTTGATTCATGGGCGCGACGACGAAGGATACATTATGGTCGGCCACGGGGTGATTGGCGATGCGCATCGTTGCTCCACGGGTGGATAGATCGGATTAATTCCCGCCCATGCTTTCAAGTTTTTTGAGTTGTGCGAGCCTGACGAGGATCTTCAGGCTCCGCTTTCTCGCTCGAATTCAGCCATGATTGTGAACGGCGGCCTCCGACGAACCGGGAATTTGGTACGTTGAGAGAAGTTGCTGGTTCGCGTTCCTGTTGAAGAAAGTTCGAATGACCAAGGTTCTTCTCGGTGTTGGCTCCAACCTTGGTGACCGCCAGTCTGTCCTTGAAAGTGCGGTCGAGCAATTCAAAGCGTCTTTTGACGTGTTGGCTGTAAGCCAGTGGTACACATACCCCGCTGTTGGTGGCCCGGATGGCCAGCAAGATTTTCTGAACGGCGTGGTGTTGGCCGAGACCGATTCGAGCCCACCAGAAGTCCAGTCGATTTTGCATCAGACGGAACACGACGCAGGTCGCGAACGGATCCAGCGATGGGCATCGCGTACGTTGGATTGTGATCTCTTGTTGTTCGGTGACCGTCAGTGTTGGACCGACAAATTAAAGGTGCCACATCCTCGCATGCTAACCAGGCGATTTGTTCTGGAACCTGCCAACGAAGTGGCCAGTGACCTGTTGCATCCCGAGTTTGGTCGGACCATTGGCGAGTTGTACGAACACCTACAAGCAGCAAAACCATACTTCTGCGTGGTTAGCGAAAACTGCGAACGCGATAACCAAATGGCAGCGGAAGTCGCGAACCAAACAGGTATCCAACAACTCAATCATGTGAAGCCATTCGCTGGTTCCACGCTGGAAGAAGCTTTAGAATGGCAGCACGAGGCACTTGGGAAGACGCGTGCTTCGACAGACAAATGCCTTTTGCAGAATCAGGCGTGTGTGTCTGGTTCGTGGTTCTGGGAACCCTGGATGCGTGTTGAATTTGGCGACATGGTCGACAACATAAACGGCGTGCCCGAACCAAAGCTGTTGATGATCATGGAGGACAAATTGAGCGAATTCGGATCGTCGTTTTCGAGACTCAATGAACGACTCCGGACTCCAGCATTGTTTCTGTCGCAGGATCCTAAAGAAGCCGTGCAAGATGCTGTTGGTTCTGTGCTTGCGATGATGATGTAGTGGTTTTCGATCCACACTTGGCCCTTGAGGGACGTTCTATGTCGATTACCGTTTGCACCAAACGCGATGAAGCCAGGCACTTCGTATTCGGTGCGAAGAGATCTGGCAACAAGGTGGGCGTCGTTCCCACGATGGGTGCGTTGCACCAGGGGCATCTCAGTCTAGTGCGGGCTTCGACCGCAGAGTGCCAAACGACCGTGGTAACGGTTTTCGTTAATCCAACCCAATTTGGACCTGACGAGGACTTTGAACAGTATCCACGCGATCTGGAAAAAGACCTCGCGCTGCTATCTGATCTCCGCGTCGACATGATCTTTGCACCGATGCCGGACGAGATTTACTCGCACAACCATTCAACCTATGTGTCGCCGCCGAAAGTTGCCGTCCCGTTGGAGGGCGAGTTGCGACCGGGCCACTTTCAGGGTGTAGCTACCATCGTCCTAAAGCTCTTTCAGATCATTCCGGCCGATGTCGCATTCTTTGGGCAGAAGGACTATCAACAGACGCGAGTCATCAAGGACATGGTGGCGGACCTGGACTTGCCAATTTCGATACAGGTCTGCCCGACCGTGCGGGACTCCGACGGCTTGGCACTCAGTTCACGCAACGCCTACCTATCGCACGACGAGCGTACGCAAGCTCTTGGGTTGTCGCAGGCCCTCAAGTTGGCCGTGCAAAGCTATCGAAATGGACATACGGTCGCGGAAGAGGTACGCGTGGCAATGCACCAATGCCTCGCCGATGCGGGAATTGAGAAAATTGATTACGTGGCGTTAGTGGATGGGGCGTCGCTTCAACCGGTAGAACACCTGGCGTCAGGTAACATGGCACTGATCGCCGCCTATTCCGGTGATACGCGACTGATTGATAACGTGCGAATCAGCTAAGCAGTTTGGAGGACGCTATGTCAAAGGAATCGAAGCCCTGGTACCACGAAGGTCTCAAGTTTCAGTGTTCGCAATGTGGTGACTGTTGTACGGGAGCACCTGGTTTCGTCTGGGTGAACAAAGCCGAAATCGCGGCGCTTGCAAAGAGTCAAGACATGGACGAACAAACCTTTGAAGACACCTACGTAATGCAGGTTGGTATTAGAAAGTCCTTGAAGGAGTTTCCGAACGGGGACTGCGTTTTCTTCGACGGTGAAAAACGCAAGTGCACTGTCTACGAGCAACGACCTCGGCAATGTCGTACGTGGCCGTTCTGGGATTCCAATCTCCGCAGTCCCGAAACCTGGGCCGAAACGTGCGAAGCTTGCCCGGGCAGTGGGCAAGGTAAGCTCTATCAACTTGAGCAGATCGAAGAGCAACGCAAAGTCATGCGAGTCTAGCGTCGTTGCTGAGATCCTGTGCTTTCAGCTATCAGCCTTTATCGCCTCAAATGGCGAAACCGTCCTGATTCGTATTGCCTTGGATGAGCTATCCGTGTAGAAGCCGACGTGTTTTTCCAAATCCAAGGGAGGGTGTCGGCGATGATCTTGCGAATACTAGGGCTAGTCGTACTGTCGTTCATGTTGGTGCCTGCCAGCCAGGCACAGGTTGTTCAATCGGCCGTGCCAACTAGCAACGCGTTGGTTCCCAATCAGTCTCGCGGCGGAGGCCGAGTCGCCACGTTGAGCGAGCAATTGAAAGCCGGGTTGAAGGCGCGGCGGCAAGTTGAATTCAAATTCATCGACGAAGTTGTCAAACTCGTTCGTCAACGTAAGCTGCCTGTTCGCCTTGTACTTGAGACATTTCACTACGCCCGCGGAAAGCGTTCTGGCTATCCGTTTCAATTCTTTCAGCGAGCCCTCGCGATTCGTGCTGCTCGAATCGGAGTCAAACTGAAACCAGTTTGATCGATGGTCGCTGGAGTGCCCCAAAAGCGGTTCCACATGTCGATCGCAGCGGTTGAGTTTGTCTCTCACCGACGGAACTTGTGGTGTATGACTTCGTCGCCGGGGGCGTCAGACTCCGGCAGGCAATGTCAGCCCACAGGGCGACACAAGGTGCTTCAGTGCCTACCTCACCGTTTCTAGGCTTACAAACACGCTCCTTTAGTAGTATTTGTTTCGACGAGAAAAGACGCGTCAGAAACGCGATCGAACTCCGTAACACTCGATGAAGTCTTTCAGCAATGTGCGGACGGACGAACGTCTTAGTCAGGTGTTACTTTTGTGCTTGGAGTTTCAGCGTGGCTTCTTCGCGAAACAGCTTAAGAACTCGCGTCTTGGCTCGGTATACGGTCGCGACCTTCATGCTAAGGACCTCTGCGACTTCTGCTGCCTTTTTGCCAGCTCGCAGCATTGCAAATGCGTTCCATGTCTGTTCTGTGACGCGATTCTTGACCAATTCCTCGCATTCGTCGAACAACATTTGTCGCAGTTCTAAACTCAAGGTTTCCGCCAATTCGTCCTCAGCGGTGGACGGCTTTTCGGGGACATTCTTTAGGCGGTCGATTTGTTCCGACCCGCCGGTTGCTTGGTCCAACCGCTTCTTGCGCATCCCATCGATTACCGAATTGCGAGCCACCGTCGAAAGCCACGCGCGAAAGCTTCGACTTGAATCGTAGTCAAAGGCCTTCATATTCGAGACCAGTTTTACCAATACGTCCTGTGCGGCCTCGTCGGCGTCCGCCGGAGACATGGAGAATTTCTTTTGGCAAAAATGGGTGATCAATGGACGGTACTTTGCATCGAATCGCGACCATGCCTGATGGTTTTCAGGGTCCTGGACTTGAATCAACAAAGAAACACTTGTGCTGGACGTCGAGTGATCCATCGTTTTTCATCACACCTAGGGATAGGGCGTTTGCCGCGGTTGGATCCGTAGCTCTTCGTCGGAACACGGGCCCGCTGCCAGAGCGTTCATTCTACAATGCAAATTGATATGAACGAATGTCCCACCCCCCAGAAGATCGCGGCGTTTCTGCTGGACGAGTTATCGCCCGGCGAAAACCAGATAATTGCACTCCACGTCGAACAATGTGCGACCTGCGAAGCAAGTATGGACAACTTGGTCGAGGACCTGGCCCTCGGCGAAAGTGATGCAACATTACAGTCGAAGGCAGCAAGCGGCGGCTCGAATAGTAATTCCGTACGGGGCGAGCTGGTTGGCCGGAATCTGTTATTTGGCTTGCTGGCTCTACATAACGGCTTCATTTCTCGTAGCCAATTGGTCGCAGCGACCAGCGATTGGCTGGAAGACAAAACAAGACCACTCGTTGATATCCTCTTGGGAAAGTCTGCAATTTCAGGCGACGACGCGGCGATCGTCACGTCGCTAGTGAATCGCCATACAGAAAAGTCTCGCCGAAATCGGTTCCTCGGGGATTTTGAAGCAAGAGCTACAACAGCTGAATGATCCCGATGTTGAGGCCTCGATCGCCGGCGTTCCGACAATCGATTCGAATTCGTTGATGGAGGAGCGTAGCGCAAGAACTGGGAGTGCGTCCGCGTCCCGGCGAGAACGATTTCAAGAACTGCATTCGCACGCCAGTGGAGGCCTGGGGGAAGTCTTCGTTGCGATTGACAAGCAGTTGGATCGCAACGTTGCCCTCAAGCGGATCCAGCCGAAATTAGCAGACAATCAATTTGCTCGGCTACGCTTCGAACAAGAAGCAGAAGTTACCGGTAAGCTCGAGCATCCCGGGATCGTTCCCGTCTATGCGTTGGAGGCTGATGAATCTGGACGTCCGTTTTACGTGATGCGGTTCATTAAAGGGCGGACACTGAAGGACGAGATTCGCTCGTTTCATGAGCGGTTCCGCGGACGTTCTTGGCGGACCGGCGAAGCAAGGTTGGAACTGCAAAAACTGATTGGGCAACTAGTCGACGTTTGCAATACGGCAGACTACGCACACCACCGCGGCGTACTGCACCGAGATCTGAAACCCGACAACATTATGGTGGGGAAGTTCGGTGAAACGATACTCGTTGACTGGGGGCTAGCCAAACGAGCCGGACAGGTGCTGCACGAAAACTTAGTTGAAGCATCGCAAGGAACGGTGCAGGAAGAAGTCCTTCAGCCGAATGAGGGCAGCGACTCGACGCCAACAACCTTCGGTACTGTTGTTGGAACACTCGGCTACATGAGCCCCGAACAGGCGTCTGGAACCAACCAAGACATCGGACCAGCGAGCGACGTCTATGGACTTGGGGCTGTCCTTTTTCGAATTCTTACGGATAGAACGTCACAAGATATTTCGTTGGGCAAAACGGAAACGCTTCGTCGGATTGAAGCCGGTGAGTTTCCGCATCCAGCGTCGATCAATCCGCATGTACCGCCGACGTTGCAATCGATTTGTTTGAAGGCGATGGCGAAGGATCCCAAAGACCGTTATCAAACGGCTCGCTTGTTGGCAAAGGACTTGGAATCGTGGATGGAGAACGAGCTAACGTCGGCTCATGAAGAGTCAATCTCGGAGCGGATCTTTCGCTGGGCAAGGAATTATCGCACGCCTTTGATGATCGGCGTTGCCACATTCGTGGCGATATCTGCGGCAACCATCGCTTGGCTATCGGAATCGAAACGTGTTCAGGCGCAGAATGCCGAGCGTCGGAGTGTTCGTGTTGCCAAACAGTCCATCGAACGTTGGCTGACGGGTTCTGCGGAGGACCTGCGGAACTACCCTGGAGTCGATCTGTTTCGGAAGTACCTGCTGTCGTCGGCGGTTGAGGACTACGACAAGCTACTGTCATCGGCTCAGGGTGATCCGACTCATGAGCTCGAACGTGCACGCACGCGAATGCGATTGGGGCAGCTTCATTGGGAGCTTGGTCAGGCAGAAGAGGCGGCCAAGAACTTCCGCCAAGCTCAAGAAGTCTTGAAGGGTGATTTGTTTTCGGCGACAGACTTAAGCGATGTGGCAGAACTGGAGTCCATCAACTGCCAAGTCTTCTTAGCACAGCTACCGACTGGCTCTAACGATGTGGCAAACACCAACTCACTGGACTCGGCAGTCGAGAAGTATCGACAACTAATAAAGCGAACGCCGTCGAATGCCATGCTTCGACATTCGTTTGCGGCGGCCATGACGCAGCAGGCGTCACAGTGCGCACTTCAGCACGACTTCGAACGAACGAAAGAGCTGTCAGAGTTGGCAATCGAAGAGTTTGGCAACGTGATCAAACAACTCGACAGTGAGCAGTCTGCGGCGAACGAAGCGGGGATGTCGACGATGGCGATTGAGTCGCATTATGGACTTTCGGAGGCACGAAGTCTGTTGGGGCACGCGATGTTTTCGATGTCCAGGACGGAAGAAGCCGAGACACATTTTCGCCAAGCCCTTGAGGGGTTACGTGGCGTGGATGGGAACTCTCGCCGAGTCATAGAAGCCAAGGCTGATGCCAGTGGTTATCTTGCGCAGTTGTACCGCAGTCGAGGTCAGCAGCAGCTGGAGTTCGCTTCGCTGACGACACAACAACGCGATTACCGGATTCTGACGGAAAAATATCCGGATGCAATTCGTTACGCTGAGTCCGCGAGCCGCGTGAAAGTGGACTTGGGGCAGCTTCATTTGGTGATGGAAGACTATCACGAAGCCCATCGTTTGCTTGCCGAGGCGACCGCGGAGTTAGAACAGCTAACTGCTTCGCACGCGTTCAATCCGCGTTTGGTGGAATTGTTGGCGACGTGCCGCGACAACTTGGTTGTTAGCAAGATCATGTTGGAACGGCCGGATGTCATCGATGTGGCGGACGAATCTGTGGCTGCGTTCAAGCTGTTGAGTAGCACGCTCGGAGGTAAACGATTGCGGCAGCGCCTTGCGGTTAGCCAGAGTCATCTTGCTCGCGCGTTGAGCCAGCATAGTCGGTTCGACGAAGCGAATGCTGCCTTCATTTCCGCTGCCTCGATTTTGCAGACGCTTAGCACGGAGTCCAACGACAACGACGCGGTGAGCTACAAGACAGATCTGGCCAAGGTGTACGATCACTACGGCACCATGCTGTTTGCGATCGAGCGACCAGAAGCACAGGAGACACTTCGGGAGTCCAAACGGATCTGGCTGGAAGTGGCGGAGCATTCCAACTCCAACCATCACGATTTCGCTCGGTTCTTGGTTTCTTGCGTTGCCAACGAATTACGAGACGCAAAACTTGCGATCGAGCACGCCAGCAAAGCAACTGATAGGGCTCCGGATAATGCTGGCTATCGGGCGACACTGGGAGCCGCCTATGTTGGCCGCGGAGAAATGGCCACGGGGCTGAAGCATCTTAAGACCGCCATCGATATGCGGGATCATCAGGCTCGTCCGTTTGAACGGTTGTATGCCATCTTGGCGGTACCAGAGGCGGAGTCCGCCGAGCAGGTTAAGTCATTGCAGGAAGTGGCCAATGAGTTGGCAAAACAGTCTCCAGGCGATTTGCATCTGAAGCTGCTGCTAAGAGCGGCGATGAGCACGGCGGTAGAAAGAGCGGCGAAGGATAAGCTAGCAGACTGACTTGGTCGGGCTTGCATTTTCTGTGCAGCCAGCAAGTCAACTTTTCCGATTCTACGGGTTATACCAATCCGGTTTCGGGCGCGAGAAAGCTGGCATGATTCCGTTTCTTTCCCAGGGGCGTTGGCAGACGCTCGTCGCGATAGCACTCAGCCTGCACCTATACTGCTGCGCGAGTGTTGAAGCTCAGGTGGAAGTAACGTTTGGTGCCGAAGCCGCGTCGAGCCCACTTCGTCTGTTCGAGATGTCGGACAACGTACCGGGCCTGTCGAAGTTCATCTACGACGAAGCCGTCGATCATGTCCAGCTGCAGCGGCCGATCTTGGCACCGACTACGGTGAGTCCAATCATTGGACGCTCCGTATCGCCAAGCATGACCAATGCCGGCGTCAGTCAGAATCGCTCCATCGTTGCAGGAGGCGATCGACTTCCTCGCTTGAACCTAGCAAAGCTGTCTTCACTTTCGCTCAGCGTTCGTGGCATCGAAAGCAAGCTAACGCAAGCGACGGACATCGGCGGGCTCTTTCGCAAGTCAGCCTCGGCCGTGGGGGTTCAAGCCGTTCGCCGTCAAACGATTGTGCACAACGCGACGGTTCGCGATCACAGGGATACACAAACGAAGGACGCTGGCTCCTACTGGGTGCCTGCCCGAATGGATCTGGATACTGCCCTCAGCAAGATCGATTCGCGACTGCTGCAGGATGTTGTGGTCATCAAGGGGCCGTACAGTGCGATCTACGGACCCGGGTTCAGTTTCATCGATTTTAAGTTGATGCCGTCGCCTCGATTCAGTGGATTCGAGCACCACGCCGAAACGTCCCTGGACTATCAAACGAATGGTGAACAATGGGCTGGACGACAGACGGTGGTTGGTGGTGACGATGACTCTGGATTTCGCATTAGCTATGGCCATCGAACCGGAAATGACTACGAGACCGGAAATGGCCAGGGAATTCCGGGTAGCTATAAATCTCGGGACGTCACGTTTACGTACGGCGCTGACCTGACTCCCAATAGTCGTATTGAGTTCTCGGCGTTACGTCTGGATCAGACCGACGTGGAACTGCCGGGACAGGCATTCGATATCGACTATTTGACGACGGACGCTTACGAAGTCGAATACGTGAATGAGATGCCTCGGTTCGCAGACCAGTTTTCACTTTCAACATGGTATAACCGAACCGAACTAGCAGGGAGTGCTCAACGCGCCGGCAAGCAGCGGCAGTTCCCTGTGTATGAGGCGATTGATTTCGTTGGGCGAACGGATGTCGACAGTCTGTCGACGGGTTACACGGCAGGTTGGACTTGGGGAGATGAGCGGCATGCCCTGACTGCCGGCACAGACCTGCGTTTCCTTAAGCAAGAATTGAACGAAGTGACCAGCGGTGACACGGGGTTGATTGCTTGGCGCGATCGCAACTCGCCGATTCCGCGATCGCATCAGACAAATCCTGGCTTGTTCGCCCAGCACTCGCAGCAGTTCACTGCTGACATTGAGTTGACCGCAGGGGCCCGCGTGGATTTTGTCGATGCCGAGGTCGATGCTCACGAGAACCAGTTGGATGACGTTGGAGTTCGCCAGGCGTTCGAAGATCCGCTGTCGTTGAGGGAGTTGCTTGGCAGCGACCAACTTGATCAGGAATTCGCACTAGCGTCGGTGTTCATGGTGGCGGACGTCCAACTGACTTCGAATTGGAGTACGACTCTAGGCTATGGCTATGCCGAGCGGGCACCAACACTGACGGAGCTTTATGCTGCCGAGCCGTTTATGTTCTTGCTTCAGAACGGATTGAATTCGGTGCTTGGGAATCCGGACCTAGACAAGGAACGCATGTGGCAGTTAGATCTCGGTTTGACGTACGACAATGGTCGACTGCGCGGTGGCGTCAATGGGTTTCACGCTTGGGTGCGTGACTATATCACTTTCGAGAACATGAATTCGTTTACGCTAGGCGGCGTTGCGGAGCAGTCGAACCTGCGATTCGTGAACACAGAGCTTGCCACGCTGGCTGGAGGTGAGTTCTACACGGAGTATGAAGCATCACCGTGGTTGACTGGTTTTGCCACAATGCGATACGTAGAAGGTCGCGATCGTTCTAGGAATGGCGCATTCGCGACGGAGGAAGCTACCTTCAGCGCAGTTGAAAGTACTGGAATCAACGAGGTTGCTGGGGCATCCCGCGGGGCATTCAGTGGCCAAACGGGGGCTGACCAAGAAGCGTTGCCGAACATTGGGCCGCTCGAAGCTCGCGTTGGTTTGCGGTTGCACGAGTCTTCGGCAAACCCCAACTGGGGCTTCGAAGTTTCGGCTCGCATTGTTGATAACCAAGACCGCGTCGCAACAAGCCTACGCGAAACCGAGACGCCTGGTTTTACGATCTGGGATGTGCGTAGTTACCTGAGACCACGGCCAGGCTTGCTGATGGTTGCCGGGATCGAGAACCTAACGGACAAACTCTATCGCGAGTACTTGGACTTTCGCTCGCCGAATTCGGGTGCGTTGACTGTCTTCCAGCCCGGCGTGAACTTCTACTTTGGCACCGAGCTTTCGTACTAGATCCGTGCGGCTGTTGCGAGGAATCCTCGCTCGACGTTAGCCGTTCGCTGACTCGGGCAGACGCCAGCCGGTCTGTAGCGTGGCATCTTTTTCGATCACCGGGATGCCATCCTTGACCGCATAGTTGAATCCCTCATGGTCCGGGCAGTTGCGGTCGCGACAGGTGATTTGTACGTCGGTGCCAAGCCGGCAGTTCTTATCGATGATAGAACCCTCGACAACTGAGTTCGCTCCGACTCCGATTCGTGGGATACCGGCGGCTGCGTTTTCTTGCAGCTCCAATTCCGACTCGTACTCATCGGCACCCATCAGGATCGAGTCTCGAATTACCACGTTCTCACCGATCACACAGCGAAGTCCAATTACGCTATTCTCGATCGTAACGCCGCTACCGATGTGGCAACCATCGGCGATGATACTGTTCCGAATAGTGACACCATCCAATTGCGATGGCGGCAAGAAACGAGAGCGAGAGAACAATGCCGCTTCTTGCTGTGCCAGGTCGAATGGCGGCGAACCACCCGCGAGCGCAATGTTCGCGTCATAGAACGCTCGGATGGTTCCAATGTCCTCCCAGTAGCCATCGAAGGGATGAACTTGGATATGTTTGCTGCCAATTAGCGAAGGAAAGACCTCTTTGCCAAAGTCTTCATGATCCGTTGATCGTAAGGCGTCGACCAACAAGTCGCGGTTGAACAGATAGATTCCCATGCTGGCCAAGCAGTCGCGCCCTTTGGCCTCAAAGCCCTGCTTTGCGAACCATTCCGGTGACATGCTAACGGAATCGATTTCTTCGTTGGACTGTGGCTTTTCCACGAACCCTTGCACTTGGCCGGACTCATCTAGCCGCATGATGCCGAACGACTTCGCCAATTCGCGATCAACGGGCAGAGCCGCGATTGTTGCATCCGCACCAGATTGAGTGTGCGTGTGCACCATGTCCAGGTAGTTCATTCGGTACAGCTGGTCTCCCGACAAGATCAGCACATAGTCAATTCCGCGCTGCTCGAGGTACCGAACATTCTTGCGTACCGCGTCGGCAGTTCCCTCGTACCAGTCTGTGCCACCTTCCATCGTTTGCTGAGCCGCGAGCAACTCGACATAGCCGCCGCTGAACTGATCGAAGCGATACGTATGTCGAATGTGTCGGTGCAAGCTGACCGAAAGAAACTGAGTGAGGACATAAATCCGACGCAGTCCGCTGTTGATGCAGTTCGACAGTGGAATGTCGATCAGTCGATATTTTCCAGCCAGCGGAACGGCTGGCTTCGAGCGATATTTCGTCAGAGGTTGTAGTCGCGTTCCGCGTCCCCCGCCCAAGACAAGAGTGATGACGTTTTTCATGGCGAGGCCTCAAAACACATTTCGGAAAGGCACATTATGCGTGATAGGAGGGCGTTTACGAAACATGGAAAGTTGGTGTTTTGTTGAACAAGCGTGCGGAGGGCGCTCCCAGTTGGTAAGCTTTTCAGCCCACGAAAGTTTTAGCGAGCGGAGCGAGCAACGACATGCAACCGGTAAGCAACAAATCTATTCGTCGCGAGTTCCTCAAGGATTCGGCCATCTTAAGCTCAGGAGTTTGGCTTGGAAGCATGGGGGCCGCTCACGCTGATGATTCTCCGAACGAGAAGCTCAATATTGCTGTAATCGGATGTGGCGGACGAGGTGCGGCAAACCTCAATGGGTTGAGCAGTCAAAACATCGTAGCGCTCTGCGATGTCGATTCGCAGCGTGCTGGCGGTGCATACAAGAAGCACCCAAAGGCACGCGCGTTTCACGACTATCGCAAGATGTTTGATGCGATGGGGAATGACATCGACGCGGTAGCGGTCAGCACTCCAGACCACACGCACTTTCATCCGTCCATGATCGCGATGGAGTTGGGAAAACATCTCTACTGCGAAAAGCCGATGGCGCACGCGATCGATCAAGTGCGACGCATGACACGAACCGCGTCTGAAAAAGGAATCGCCACACAGCTAGGCGTCCAGCGGCATACCATCAAGAACGTGCACCGCATCGTTGAGCTGATCAAGAGCCATGCAATCGGTCGAATTGTTGAAGTCCACTCGTGGGTGAGTGGCGACCGTGGAATGCCCAAAATTCCCACCGAAAAACCGAATGTACCCGCCTCGTTGAAATGGGATCTGTGGCTTGGGCAGGGGCGAGAACGACCGTATCATCCGTCCATTGCCCCCTATGGTTGGCGATTCTGGTGGGATTATGGAACCGGCGAAACAGGGAATTGGGGCTGCCACATCTTGGATATTCCGTTTTGGGCACTCGATCTGAAGTATCCCACGCGAGTCAATGCGGCGGGGCCGGCGGCTCACGAATTGACAACGCCGAAGCAAATGGCAACCAGCTTTGAGTTTCCGGCCGATCGTCAGTCGGATCGCCCGCCAGTGACGCTGTATTGGCACCACTCAAAGCCCGGTCCAGACGTGTTGCGTGTCCATGGGTTACAGCATTGGGGAAATACTCTGTTCATTGGCACCGAGGGAATGTTGCAGTGCGATTTCGGAAAGCATCGGCTGTACCCACAAGACAAGTTCGCAGACTTCGAGCCGCCGCCGCAGTCGATTCCCGATTCGCCGGGCTTTTACAAAGAGTTCATCACGGCTGCGAAGGGCGGAGAAAAAGCGACGTGCAACTTCGACTATTCAGGACCGCTGACGGAAACCGTGTTATTGGGGAACGTGGCGTTTCGCGCCGGTGGTGGTTTTGATTGGGACGCAGAAAATTTGAAGGCATCCGGAAACCCAGCGGCAGAAAAGTTCCTGACCAGTTACGTTCGAAAAGGTTGGGAGATATGAATCTGATCGTCGATACGCTCTTGGCCAAGAGGCGTCGACGAACAAGTCAGATAATCGCCAACGGGTTTCGTTCCTCTAGAGTGCCGCGAGTTACGCCAACACGATTGTTGGCTTTCAGCTTTTGCCAAACGTCACTGGCTCCGGTTTTTCCAGCCAGAAGATCTCGATAGAGTTGAACGGTGGTGGCTGCTTGTTGCGGTGATTCACGTAGCAACTCGATCCGAAAGTGCTGCAGGCTGCGCGTCGCCAGTTCCTGAACGATCTCCGCGGAGCTCTGTGGGGTCGCGTTCCAAAGTGTGTTTCGGCAGCCGACATCCGCCGTCAACGGATGTTCCATTCCGATTCGATCCTTCAATTCCACCATCATCGTGTCGCACGGTCGACCACAATTCGTTTTGTTCGTTCCCGGTGATAGTACCGCACAGAACACACAATGCTCCATGTGGAACATCGGCATATGCTGATGGATGACCACCTCTAGCCATGCCGACGGTACCGCATCCACCAGATCGAATAGCTGATCTCGATTTAAGTCATACGAAGCGGTGACTCGATCGACTCCGAGTGAAATCAAATATTCGGCCGTCAGTTCGTTGGCACAATTGAGTGAAAAGTCGGCGATAACGCTCACGCCATCGCCCATGAAAAACTCGAGTCCGGCGTAGTTGCGAACCAAATAGCCGTCGGCATTATGTTTAGCCAGCGATCGAAAGATCCCCATTTCGCCCGGCTTCTGAATTCGCGGCGTTGCGAGATAGACCTGCGAACCATTTGCTTTTGCACACTCGACGGCTTCGCTGCATTCACGAATGTCTTGGAAATCTGCGTACAAAATGTGGTCGGTGGTCTCGGCCAGCGTCCGCAGCTGATCCAACGTGCGGCACAGGACTTTCACCTGCTGATTAGTGCCGGGGTGAAATGCGTTAGCTTCGGATGTCACTGCGGCGGCCGAATTATCGGAAAGCTGTTTCCTCATGCTGGCGAGGACGCCTTGCGAAGCGACAGAGCGTGTGTGGAGCCAGTCCGATTCTTCCAGCTGGCGGACCATCGCTTTTCGAAGCTCGCCCAATACGCTGAACGGAACCATCGGATTGCCACTGATCTTGGCATTCAGCTCACCGAGGTTGAACACGGTTCCGCCTAGACGTCCGAATTGCTCACGAAGTACGTCTTCGCTGACTGCGTGCTTCCTAGCAACCTGCAAATCGTCTTTCGATTCGATACGACACGTTGCGCCATTGTCCGCGGTGCCTGTAACTCGAAGTCGCTGCCCCGCAACGCAAGAGACTTCCAAATTGAGTGCCACCCGGCGAACCGGATCAGAGACATCGTATGTGCGTCGCAACCGTTGGTTCAGCTTTGGATCGTCGGTTTTCCAGATGTCCTGACCGACGTACAGTTGCTCGAAGTCGATCGCATCATTCCCGAAAGTAAGTTGCAGACGTCGCGGCTGTTGCTGTGTGTCGCGAGCATCGGAAGAGACATTCTCTTGGACGCCGAAGACGCGGCCACCCTGTTCATCCGCATTCAGCCGATCACCTGCGAAGACGACGCCATCGCCGGCTTTGACATCGCAGTCGGCCACTATTTCAACTCGATTGCCGCGTATCGCAGTGATGGATCCAACTAATACGCCGCGTTTCGCAGAACTGATGGCTGGTACGAGCATTTTGTGGTCGCAGCCTTGTAGCCAACCCGGGGAGAAGCCTCGCGAAAAGGTCATCTCCATTTCGTAGCGATCGGCGTGCGAGATTTCAACGCTTCGTCGTTCGTAGGCGGCGTCGATCGCTTGGCGATAGTGACGCGTGATGCTGGCAACGTACTCGGGCGTCTTCAAACGGCCCTCAATTTTCAGCGAGCAGATTCCAGCGTCAATCAGTTCGGGCGTTAGCTCGTATGCGGCGAGGTCCTGCGGGCTAAGCAGGTACTTCTGATCGCCAAGGTCACGTTCGACACCGTCAGCGATCAACTCGTACGCAAGTCGGCAGGCCTGCGCACACTGACCTCGGTTCGCGCTGCGCCCGCCCAGGGACTCGCTGGTCAGGCACTGCCCGGAGTAAGCAACGCAGAGTGCGCCGTGGACGAATGTTTCCAGCGGCATTTCAGTTTTGGATCGAATGTCGCGGATCTCGTCGACCGACAGTTCACGCGCGACGACGACTCGTTCAATCCCCAGTTGTTCGGCGAGCGTAATCGTTTCGGCGCTCGTCATGGTCATTTGGGTGGACGCGTGAAGTGGCAAATCCGGGCAAATCGTGCGTGCCAATCTGGCAACACCAATGTCTTGCACCAACACCGCGTCGACGCCGGACTCGGCTAGAATTCGAATAAGTCGCTCGACCTCGGGCAACTCATTTGGGAAAGCCAACGTATTCAGTGTGACGTAACCGAGAACGTTGCGTTGATGCAGAAGCCGCATCAGATCAGATAGGCGGTCGGGCGAGAAGTTGTTGGCCCTGGCGCGAGCGTTGAACCCGCACTCTAAACCGAAGTAAATCGCATCCGCACCGTTCTCAACCGCAGCTCGCGCACAGTCCCAGTTCCCGGCGGGAGCAAGGAGTTCGGGCATTTGGCGGGGAATCTGTTTGGGTGGTGCGTCGCTTTGCATCACCGCATTTGAGACCAGATTGGCTGGTAAGTCTAGCGACCTTGCAACCGCGGTTTGAAATCAACAGCAGCCAGTGTCCCCGCAACAGTCGTCATCGCTACCACCGCTGATGACTGGCAGTGAGTTCATTTCGAGACCGCATGTTTCAGGAGCCAGGCAAGCGGTTCTTTTGGCTGCGAGCGAAAAGCGGATCTCGTCTGTAGCAACGTCGAAGCTTGCGACGGAAAAAACTGCAGTCGTCTCTAACTGGACTTCTGCTTCGACGGGTGTGTGTGCGTCGAGCCCCAGTGTCGATGCCAGCTCAACGATTTTCGCCAGTTTGGTTGTCGAAAGTCGATGGTCTGTGTCTTTGGCGACCAACGTTTGCAGCAGGCAGGATTCTGTTGAGCGTCGAGTACCACCGCAATCGATGAAATCTCGCGATACCTTACCAATCTCTGTGATGTGGAAATGCCGAGGAATCTCTTGCCCCTCAGGTAGTGTGAACACAAGTGTCTTGTCGGGGTGTTGCCGCAGTGCGGCCTCGAAGTCTTGCAGTTCCATTGCGATATTCCAATTAAATCAATGAGTGCGGATCACGACTGAATCGTGACAACTGAAGCGGCAGGAAAGCGACACTCAGTCTATCCGATTTCGCGACGACATCAGTTACCGCTGCGACCGAATTCATCGTGGCTTCACAACACGTAGACGAAGCTTCGATTGACTCCGCGTTAACTATCTAGATTTGCACGCTGATTGGACGCAACAAACATCACCGGTGCCAGCGAGCTGTGCCAGCATCTGCTTCGTGGCTGATCTTGACGTGACAAATTGGCGGCGTGTAGCGTCTGCAAGCTTTGCACTGAGGGCGACCCATGTTCTTTCGGAAAAAGACAGCGATCGAGAAAGACTTACGGGCCATCCGTAAATCTGCAGTACGTACGATGTTTTGTGTCGTGCTGCTCGTGTCCGGGATCGCACCGGCCTTCTGTATTTGGTGGGACTACCGCGGCGATGTTCCCATGCAGCAGCAACTAGCGAGTCTATGGACCGTCGCGCTTCGGACTTACCCGTTGACGCTTTCGATTGCCATCATCGCAATGTCGCGTCAATTGGGGTGGTTCAAATACGGAAGAGTCTTCTTCATGGGAGCGGTGATTACTGCCGGGGCGTCCCTAGGCGATTTAACGTCGACGCTAACTGGACAAGAAGATCAGGCAGTGCAGGCGGCCAGCGTCGTGAGTCGACCAGATCATCCGATCTTTGGGCCGTTAGTGAACAGCTTCAACTATCTAGTTGGCTATTATCGGCTTTATGGGGCACGTCACTTCTTTGCAGCGATACTGGTGGGAAGTTTCGCGGGCCGATCCGCAAGCAAGATCTTGCGTCATGTCCCCAAAAGGGAACAACTGCGAGAGTTGGTTGAGGATTGGGCCGAAGCAGAGTTGGACGCAAACGCTGCAGACGAAGGAAGGAAAGCAGCTTAGCGTTGCCTACCCGTACAGCATTTCACGCTCGGGCTCGTGCGTTGACTGTGGATCAGGCGTCCGCAGTTTGAACATTTGCAGTCCCAACAAACTTGCGTACAGCGGATTCAGCAGTAAGTAGCGTTTCCACAATCGCGTTGGCTCTTGAATCAATCGATACAGCCACTCGAGTCCTCGCTTCTGCATCCATGGTGGAGCTTGCGGCAACGAGTCACCGTGAAAGGCGAAGGCGGCACCAATCGCCAGCATTGGAATCCCGATGGCTTCTCGCATCTCGTAGACAAAGACTTCCTGGCGAGGGCAGCCGAGACCAACGAGCATGACTTTAGCGCCGCTGGATTTGACCGCTTCGACTAACTCTTGCTTCTCACTTTCGTCCTTTAGCGGACGAAACTTGGAAGGTCGCGCACCGGCAATTTCGAGCTTTGGGAATTTCTCGACAAGTCGCTTTTGAAGCTTGTCGAGCATCTCTTGGTCGGCCCCGAAAAGGAATACGGGCAAGCCTTCTTCCGCTGCGCGTTCGCAGAGTTTTAGCATGAGTGTTGGACCGTAGACTCGATCTTCAAGACCAGCGCCATAAAGCCAGTTGGCTGCCCAACGGACGGGCTGTCCATCCGGAGTCACCAGATCGATTCGATTGAGACGATGACGATGCGTATTGTCCAAAACGCCAGTCATCACTCCGTGGACGGCCAACGCCGTTGCGGACAATGGCTGGCCTGACTTTGCTGCCGACACAATGCGAGCCAAAGCGCCTTCATAATCGACCGCGTCGATCAGCACGCCTAGGACGTTCTTTTTGCCTTTATCAATCACGGTGTAACTGTCTCTTCGGTCCAGCGTTCTACGTTTTGATCGTGGATCTGCTGCAGGATCTGCTTGACGTTAAAATCCAAATCCCAGTTGGGATAGTCTGCCTTGAAGCGACCGTTGTCGCTAACCCACCAGATGTGGTCGCCGGATCGATTCGCTTCCGCATACTCGTGATTTAGTTGCTTGCCCGAAATCTCTTCGCACATCGTGATCGCCTCTTTCATCGAGCAGTTGCTGTGACGCCCGCCTCCGATGTTGTAGACGGCCGCAGAGCGTGGTGCTTCGAAGAACGCATCAAATGCGCGAACTAGGTCGTTGCTGTGAATGTTGTCTCGGACCTGTTTGCCTTTGTAACCGAACACCGTGTACTTGTTACCAGTTACCGTGCATTTCATCAGGTAAGAAAGAAAGCCATGAAGCTGTGTGCCGGAGTGTCCCGGACCAGTCAGGCAGCCGCCGCGGAAGCAGGCCGTCTTCATGTCGAAGTAGCGGCCGTACTCCTGCACCAGTACGTCGGCAGCAACCTTGGATGCTCCGAACAGACTGTGCTTACTTTGGTCGATGGACATGTCCTCACGAATGCCCGTTACATAAG
>CAYQMZ010000015.1:23136-27610 GCA_964418725.1 uncultured Pirellulaceae bacterium | reverse complement strand
CTTGGTCCCCGTCGAGATCTACCTAGAAGGGAATATCGAGTTTCGGCAAGCCGGTAACCTGGCACTTGCACAACGAATGTACTACGACGCCGGCCAACAGAGCGGCGTCATCTTGGAAGCCGAAGTCTTTGGTGAAGCAAGTCAGCAGCAGACGGACTATCTGGATAATTATCGAACGCCCTATCGAATGCGGGCCGACGTCATTCAACAGATCTCGCCCACGTTCTTTCAAGCCAACAATGCGGCGTTCACAACAAGTCGCTTAGGTGTACCACAGTACTGGCTGGAGTCCGAGACTCTCACGCTGGACACAGGAAACACTCCACTGTTCGAGCAGATTGCTCAGGGGTTGGACGGGGGACTCTTTGGTGAATCAGAGTCAGACCTCTACCGTCGAAGCGGCGTTGGCACCGGAGATCCATTCGACCAACAGCTTTACGATGATCCAATGGGTTCTCGGCCCAACCAATCGCTGCTTTCGAATTTTGATCAGCTGCTAGTAAGCTCCGACAACTCCAGACTATTCGTCGGTGGCGTTCCTCTTTTACGTTGGCCTAGGTTCTCTACGGACCTAGCGAACAACCCATCACTGTATCTCGACCGAATTCGCGTCGGCAGCGACAGCGTGTTGGGACAACAGCTGCTCACGCGCTGGAACAACTTCCAAATACTAGGTCGCCAACCGCCTCCCGGAGTTCGATGGACCACCGACATCGACTATCTGAGCGAACGCGGTTTAGGGTTCGGCACGGATCTGGATTACCGACGCAATTCATTCTTTGGCCAACCAGCAATGAGCCGAGGCTACTTGCACAGCTGGTTCATTAACGATGACGGCCGAGACAATCTTGGTTTTGATCGCCGCAGCGTCGCACCGGAAGAGAGCATTCGGGGCCGGATTGACGGGAAGCACATGCACCTGACGCCATCGGGTTGGCAGGTCATTGGCGAGATCGGATGGATTAGCGATCGAAATTTCTTGGAACAGTTCTTCGAGGAAGAATGGGACCTGCAAAAAGACAAAGAGACCCGCGTCGAGCTGAAACGGTACAACGGCAGCAGTTCCTGGAGCATCGGTGGAAGCCTTCGCCTCAATGACTTTGTGACTCAGACGGAATGGCTACCGCGTGCCGACCACTACGAACTGGGCCGTTCCTTGCTTGGCGGTCGCTTGACTTGGTACGAGCACTCGCAAATCGGATATGCACGCCTACGAACGGCCAGCGTACCTACCAATCCAGATGACCTTCGAAAGTTCGATCGATTGGCGTGGGAGGAGTCATCGCTTGACGGCATTCGTGCTGTGAGTCGTCAAGAACTGGATTTGCCGTTCAACGTAGGGCCTTTTAAGGTCGTGCCCTACGTTCTGGGTGAAATTGGACATTGGCAAGAAGATCTCAACGGCGAAGACACGACACGATTGCTGGGCCAAGGTGGAATCCGCACCAGCATGTTGATGTGGACCGCTGATCCGACCGTCTACAACGAACTGTTCAATCTCAACGGCGTGGCTCACAAGGTTGTCTTCGATTCCGAGTTCCTCTACGCGGATGCGAACCAAAACTACGAAGACTTGCCACTGCTGGATCCACTGGACGATGACTCGGTCGAGTTCTTTCGCCGCCGATTCCTGTTCGACACGTTTGGGCTAGGTGTTGGCGACAATGTGCCGTTGCGATTCGACGAACGCAACTATGCCTTTCGTCAGGGGTTGCAGCGTTACGTTGCCTCTCCCAGCACCGAGATCGCCGATGACTTGATGATGTTGCGTGTCGGGATGCGTCAACGAATTCAAACAAAACGAGGCAGACTTGGCAGTCAGCGGATCGTCGACTGGATGACGTTCGACGTGGAAAGCCACTTCTTCCCGCGCGCGAGTCGTGACAACTTCGGCCAAGAAATCGGTCCAACGCGATACGATTTCCGTTGGCACATTGGAGATCGCACGACCCTTATGTCCGATGGATACATTGACTTCTTCGGCGATGGACTGCGAACAGTCTCTTTGGGGGCGGCCGTCACAAGGCCTGGTAAGTCGCAGTACTTCTTGGGGCTCAGGTCCATCGAAGGACCTATCAGCAGCAATGTCCTAACGGGCTCAATCGATTATCGCATGAGCCCCAAGTGGAAGGTCGAATACGGCACGTCGATTGACTTTAGCGGTACTGGCAATATCGGACAGAGCGGACGAATCGTTCGAATCGGCGAGTCGCTGCTCGTCGGACTGGGAGCCTACTACGACGCGAGTCGAAACAACTTTGGCTTCCGATTCGATATCTCCGGCCGTGTCATGCGATCTGATCTGGGGATGATCGGAGGTCGCTATATCGCACCGGTGGGTGTCACAGGGCTTGAGTAAGTAAACATCATCGATCGGGTTGCAGTCTTGCATCGATCGATTTGGTATCTTCATTGCTGCTCGGCCAACCCAAACCCCAAACCCCAAGGCCCATGCGGGAACAGCTTCCGCGCAGCCAGACCTAAAACGCAAACGACGTGAATCGGGCAACGCAGGTCGACACAGGCTGAAAGCCTACGCCTCGATCAACCGGACCGCGGACACCGAAACAGAATCTCTCGAAAGCACCACCGATGTCGCTCAAAGCCGTTTGTTGTCTTCTTGTTTCTAGCTTGCTACTGGCCGGCTGCGCCTCCGAAGAAAACTTGCTCGATTCGTTCACCGAAAAGCGTCAAGAAGCCGCCGAAACAGAAACAACCGGCGACACTGAGTCTTCGTCGAAACCAGACAAAGATCCAGCCACCGCTGCGTCTCACGACAACAGTCCTGCAGGCGAGGACGCTGCGGCAGACACAACTGAGAAGACGGCAAAGAACCCCGTAATGGTCAGCGACCAGCAACTACGCGATGCGGCGCTCGCCGGTAATGGACCTGCCGTTGCAGCCGCGGTTGAATCAGGCGTCGACGTGAACAGCCCCGATGAGAACGGTCGCACCGCCTTGATGTTGGCTGCCTACGACGGCCACACAGAGATCGTCAAGCTGTTACTAAAGCACAAAGCGCAAGTTAACCGGCGTGACTCCATGGATCGCACGGCACTCATCTATAGCGCCAGCGGCAAGAACCCCGAATCGGTAAAGGCATTGATAGACGCAGGCGCCAAAGTAGATCTGATGGACAACCAAGAAAGCTGGACGGCGTTGATGTTCGCGGCCGCCGAAGGCAACACGGAGGTCGTAAAGATCTTGCTGGCCCATGGTGCCGATCCGACCAAGGGCGACGTCGACGGCGAGACTTCTCTGCAATTCGCGGCAAGCAAGGGCCACAAGCAAGTCGCTGATCTGATCCGACAGGCACTGGCCGACCGCGACAAATGAATCGGCGTGCAGCGAGCGAATCAGACGGAGTGCCGCCGGCAAGACTCACGGCCGCCGGCAACCAGAGAAGCCTGGGGATTTGTAACGAATGCTACCCGCACAGCAGTTTTGAACAGCTCTAGCCCCGTTCTAGTTGCAGTCTTGCCTAAACCCCCGATAATCTAGCGATCAACCAAAACTGCGCTCCAGGCGAAGAACCATGTCTCTGTTCGAAAACGACGAATACCAATGGCGTGAAACGTACTTTGTATTGTTTGACGCATCGAATCGGCCTCAAGCCGCAGACTTTGAATCGTACGTTCGCGGACTGAACGACATGTATGAAGTACGCGACGTGCGATCCAACGATGAAGGCCAGTTCGAATCGCTGACGCTGATTTCACCAGACGACTACGCAGCCATGGACTTAACCTGTGCGGCTGGCGAGGAAGTCCAGGAACAGATCGCGGAGCTATCGGACAAACTCAAGGAGTTAGCCGGACCCGACGAAATGGAAACCATCAACCGCGTACCCGAGATGACCGGTCGCATGGAGATCTATCATTTCGAGCAAATGGTATTCGTCGGCTCGGCAGGTGAAGACGACGAACCGGATGATTTCATGGACCCCGGCTCCCTACTGGTCGTACTCGAGCGGATTGCGGAAATGGTGGACGGGATCGTGATTGATCCGCAATCCAATTCGCTGATGTAGTGGCGGCTCGCTCCACTTATTCGCTCCAGCTCAATCAGTGCAATCGACTACCGTCGGGGACGGACGCACCCGGTTCGACCAGAACGACGTTTTCGTTTTGATCGCTGACCCCCAAGGTAAGCACCTCGGACATAAACTTGCCAATCTGCCGAGCGGGAAAATTCACAACGGCAAGCACCTGCTTACCGATCAACGCGTTGGGTTCGTAGTTGTCCGTGATCTGAGCCGAGCTCTTCTTTTCTCCGATCTCGCTGCCGAAATCGATCCACAACTTGATCGCTGGTTTGCGGGCTTCGGGAAACGCCGCGGCACGCACAACGGTCCCGACACGAATGTCGACTTTCAAAAAGTCGTCGAATGTTATTTCGTCTTGCATATGTTGTTCCGTCACTTCGCCAGCGAGTAGCAACGAATCTCCTGATCGTTCCGAACGTAGACGCTTCG
>CAYQMZ010000015.1:0-23036 GCA_964418725.1 uncultured Pirellulaceae bacterium | reverse complement strand
ACTTCGCCAGCGAGTAGCAACGAATCTCCTGATCGTTCCGAACGTAGACGCTTCGGTTCGCAAAGGCCGGATGAGACCAAACGAGCTTGCGTCCGCTTACGTCGTGCGTCGGATCGATCAAGTGAGCGCGACTGATTTCTTTGTATCCGGCCGGGGAAAGGTTCGCGATGATCAAATCTCCCAGGTCATTGGCCAAGAAGAATCGATCCCGCTGACGAATCGCGAACACGTTTGCCCAGGCGGCAGGCCGCTTGCCCGTCGAGGGCGCGAACGTATTCCAAATGCGCTTTCCGGTTGCCAATTCTGCGCAAATGAAGCGGCCGCTGTTGCCGCAAGCATAAACGTAACCATCCAGGATTACGGCAGTGTTCAGTACACCGTCGATGCCTCGCCTGCCGTCACCCTTCCATACGAATTCAGCGGATCTTCCGTCGTCGGCAACCAAGATGTTGGCAGACTTGCGATTGAACGACATCAAGAACAGCGAATTGCCTTCCTTCTGCGGTGCGCCGATCGACATGCTATACGTCGGTGGAAACTCCAATTGCCAATAGAGCTCGCCTGTCTCGGGATTTAGCCCACTGACTGCCTCGCTATCCCATGTGACCAACTGCCGAAGTCCACCCAACTCATAAATCACCGGCGGGCAGTAGCCCGGCTGCTTGGCGGAAAGAGCTCGCCAGCATTCCTTCCCCGTTTGCTTGTCGAACGCAACGCAGGTCGTACCCACACCGCCGACCATACAGATCAGTCGGTCGCCATCGATCAGCGGATGAGCCGCGACTCCCCACTCGGGGATTTCGAGCTGATAGTCCTCGACGAAGTTCTTCTGCCAGATCACCGTACCGTCTGACACGCTCAGACAGAATAGATCTCCCTCAGCACC
Source organism: uncultured Pirellulaceae bacterium (assembly GCA_964418725.1). Taxonomy (GTDB): domain Bacteria; phylum Planctomycetota; class Planctomycetia; order Pirellulales; family Pirellulaceae; genus CAYNJG01. Next base: position 22,150 of record CAYQMZ010000015.1, on the reverse strand, counting down.
CAGCGTGTAAACACGGTCACCGTCAACCGTCGGGGTACATCGGGGTCCGATCGCATAGGTGGCGACACTTGTGTACGGACAATCATACTCGTGAGTCCACAGTTGCTTTCCGTCCGCTTCGCGAAGGCATACCACGCGTTCTTTCCCCGGCAGCAATCGCCGCACAAAGTTCAGATTCTTGGGAGCTTCACCGTCGTGCAGCAGTTTGCCACCATGCAGTTCATCCGATTCGGCAACTCGGTCCATGACAAAGACTCGACCGTCTGCAACAGCCGGTCCCGAATAACCTCCGCCCAACTTGGATTGCCACCGAAGCACGGGTCCATCATCCGAAAATGAATCAAGGATGCCGTCTTCTTGCCACACAGGCCGACGGGAAGTCCCCAACCACTGCGGCCAATCATCCGCCCCGGCACTCGACACAAACAGAAGCAACACAAACATTGCTGTTCGATTCATTTCCTCTTCTCCGACATGTCTGTCGTTGGCAAAAGCCAATTAGATGACCACAAGCCAATTGCGCGGCGCATCGTCAGCTTAGAATCTTCGTTGCCACGTTTCCGTGCACATCTGTCAGACGAAAATCGCGACCAGCGTGGCGGTACGTCAGTCGCTCGTGGTCCAACCCCAGAATATGTAACAGCGTGGCGTGGAAGTCGTGGATCGTACAGCGGTCTTCGGTTGCAAAGTATCCAAACTCATCCGTTTCACCATAGCGCATGCCTGGTTTCACGCCACCACCAGCGAACCACACCGTGAATCCCTCCGGATGATGATCTCGCCCCGGCTCCGCATTGCCCTTCTGGACCGTCGGAGTCCGCCCGAACTCGCCGCCCCAAACAACCAGGGTGTCTTCGAGCAAACCGCGTTGCTTCAGATCCCTAATCAGCCCGGTGATCGGTCGATCAATTTGCCGCACATTGATGGAATGGCCTTTCTCCAAGTGAGTATGCTGATCCCATTGCTCATTGTTAAATGGCAATGTGTGGGCATGGCTGACTTGAACGAACCGAACACCACGCTCGGCAAAGCGACGGGCAAGCAAACACTGCCGGCCAAAGTTCTCGGTCTCTGGCTGATCTAAACCATAGAGCTCCCTGGTAGCCTTTGACTCGTGAGTAATATCAACGGCTTCAGGGGCGGCCATTTGCATGCGGAACGCCAACTCGAAAGATCGAATCCGCGAGTCCATTTCCGCATCGCTGTAATCCGGATTGTGTGCCTGCAAATCTTGCATCAGCTCGATCTGCATGCGCTGTTGCTCCAGCGAAAGTTGTTCGTTCGACATGTATTTGAACGAAGCGTTCTTGGCGATCGTATTCGGATAGCCCGGTGTTCCGTAGGGTACCCCCTGATGCACCGACGGCAGAAACGCCGATCCGAAATTGTTCACCCCACCGTGGAGCGACGTCGGACAGATCGTTATGAAACTCGGCAGATTCCGGTTTTCAGTCCCCAACCCATAACTGATCCAACTGCCGATGCTAGGACGAACTTGATCCTCGTCGCCCGTATGTAGCTTCATACACGCTCCGCCGTGGGCAACATTCGTTTCGCACATCGAATGGACCATACACAGGTCATCGGCCACCTGGGGAAGGTACTGCCACAGTTCGCTCATCGGCAGTCCTGATTCGCCGCACCGGCGGAACTTCCAAGGGGAAGCCATCAGTTCACCTCGGTCCGCGAACGTGACACGCGTACCTTTGAAGGGCAACGGCTTACCGTCGTGCTTCTGCAACGCAGGCTTGGGATCAAACAAGTCGATGTGCGAAGGACCGCCGTGCATGAATAAAAAAATGACGCGTTTCGCACGAGGTCGCAAAACAGGCTTCCGTATTGCAGACGCTGCTTCGGTCAACTCAGAAGAATCAACTACGTTTCCAACATCCTCCGCCTGTAACACTCCGCGCAGCGCCAGACCACCGAAGCCGATGCACATACTGTTAAGCAATTGGCGTCGCGACGCGGTAGGCCAGTGAAGTCGTTCGTTGGTTGGCGAGTTGTTCATTTCACGTAGATGTACTCGTTAGAGGACAGCAACACTTGGCAGAAAGCCGTCCATGCCGTCGTGCGGTCGGAGGACTTTGAAAAACGAACCACAAACTGGATGCCCTTGGCCAACTCCTCCGCGCGAACCTCACGTGCAAACAGACTCCAATAGAGATTGCGGATCGTCGTCTCGTCGCTGTCAGCCCATTGCCGCAGTACGATTTTCTCAGCTCGACTTGCGACAAACGGACTGTTCATCAGCCAAAGTGCCTGTGTTGGGAGCGTCGTTGCGTCACGCTTTCCGACCGGCGTTGACGCATTCGGGAAGTCGAACAACGTGAGAAATTCGTACACGTTGCTGCGCACCACTGGCAAGTACGCTGACCTCCGTCGCGAAGACTCGTACGTCTCTAGATTCGCCGCCATATCCATCGGCGACGGATCCTGCGACTTTACATTCATGGGCGAATCCCCAAGCTCCCGACTCAAGTCACCTGACTGAAGCAGCAACGCGTCTCGGAGTGATTCCGCATCGATTCGCTTGCGATCACGTTTCCAAAACAGACGATTATCTGGATCGATGCTGTCCGCCTTCCGTGATTGAATGGGTTTAGCAGACAGAGATGACATTCGATACGTCCTCGAACTGACGATCATGCGACTTAAGTGCTTAATCGACCAGTCATATCGAATCAGTTCGCTGGCCAGAAAATCGAGCAGTTGCGGATGAGTCGGCGGCTCACCACGGAGGCCAAAATCATCCGGAGTAGCAACCAGTCCACGACCGAAATGCCAATGCCAAACTCGGTTGGCGATCACGCGCGCGGTCAGTGCGGCAGTCGCTTCGTTTTGCGTTAGCCAGCGTGCCAGTTGCAATCGGCCGCTACCATCGATCTCGCCCTCATCGCCGGATGCCTCGAGCACGGAAAGGAATCCACGCGGCACTTCCTCACCAAGCTGCAGATGACTGCCTCGAAGATGAACGTGCGTATTCTTGGGCTCACCGTCAACGACAGCCATCACCATCCTCGGCTTTGGCCGTTCGCCCTGCAGGTCAGTGAGTCGGCCAGCCAGTTCGTCGTACGTCGCTAGAGTTTGCGAACTGACCTGCGAGCCACCGATCAGGCGCAGCTTATCAATGTGCGACATCAAGGGTTCGGACTGAATGCGGACCACATTCTTGCCCTCTCGCAAGGTGAACACGCCTTCGGTCGTCCAAGCTTGGGACTCCGCTCCCCAGCCACCGGTCTCTCTGGCAATGGCATTGCCCTTGACCACTTCGCCATTGATCAAGATCTGGCCCGGCCGAGCTGCCTTAGCTGCGTAGCGAATCTGCAAAGCAAACTTCCCCGATTCGTCGACTTCGATATCGAACTCGGCAAAGTTCTTCTGGGCACCTGGATCCGAGATGATCCCGATGCCCTTTCCATAGTTATCGTTGTCGATAACGACGTTGCCGCGATCGAATGACTCGGCTTCGCGCAGAACTACACCTTGCGAGCCACATGCATTCACTAACGATTCTTCAATCGACGCAAGCTGCTCCGAAACCCCATCAATCCGTGCCTGATGTTTGTGTACCGCCAACTTATGCTGCTGCGTCAGCACGGGCTGGTCGCCGATCTTGCTGCTGTGAAAAATTCCCGCCAGCGCGTAGTAATCGCGCGTCGGTATGGGGTCGAACTTGTGATCATGGCAACGGGCGCATCCCAATGACAGGCCGAGAAACGTCCGGCCGAACGTATCGATCTGTTCGTCCACCGTATCCGCGAGCTTCTTTACAGGATCTTGCTCGGCCAGAATTTTCATGCCGATCGCCAAGTAGCCTGTCGCGGTGAGTTGACGAGCATGGTGTCGATCATCCGTGGAATCAGGCAGCAAATCACCAGCTAGTTGTTGCGTGACGAATTGATCGTACGGCATGTCATCGTTGAACGCGTCAATCACATAGTCGCGGTATTGATGTGCCAACGGGTAAGCGTGATTCTCATCCCCACCATTCGAATCTCCGTAGCGCGCGACATCGAGCCAGTGCCTTCCCCAGCGCACTCCGTAGTCTGGCGACGCAAACAGCGTGTCCACCAACTTCGAGTAGGCGTCTGGGCGCTCGTCTACGGCGAAGCGGCGAACTTGATCTGCGGTCGGAGGTAAACCCAAGAGATCAAAGTACAGCCTACGAATAAGTGTTGGACGATCAGCCTCAGGCGCAAAACCTAAGCCCGCACGCTCCAAGCGACCGACAACATACTGATCGACGGGATTCGAAATGTCGTTCGACCGGTGCAACCTTGGGCGCTGCGAATCGATTGGCGCAAACGCCCAATGCGTGGCATAGCTGGCACCTTGTTCGATCCAGTCCCTCAGCAACGCAATCTGTTCATCGGTGAGTGGATCGCCAGAATCTGGAGGCGGCATTCGGTCCGCCCCTTTCGACGAAACTCGCTTCATCAGCTCGCTGCTTGCAGCACGACGAGGCGTGATGGCCACCAGGCCAGAATCCAACACACTGGTCGCATTGACTGGGTCGTCCAGACGCAGCCCGGCCTCACGTTGCTCTTGATCTGGCCCATGACATTCAAAGCAATGCGAGGCAAGTATCGGAGCAACCTGCGTCGGAAACGATATCTCTTCCGAAACGGAGTGGCTGGCTGCAACCCAAAGAATTGCGATCGATACCGTCTGGGCGAATCTCATTGAAACCGACTGAGATGAAGAGTGAAGCTGGCGTCACTATAGCACCGCGACGATTCGGATTCCTCAGCTCAGATACGCCAGCGTCGCCTCGCGCGAAGGAGAATTCGATACTCGCTGCCAAACCGAATCATCGCTTACTAGCGGAAGCGCAAGAGAAACGCGGCCATTGGGCAGCGCTGGAAGACCAGTTTGGTTGAACACCTTGTCTTTACCCACAAGTTTGACCTTGCATCCAACACTTCACCCTCCCACGAAAATGCCACAAACATGGAGGAGTTAGCTCGTGGGAGGGTGAAGTGAGGAAGCCATCAATCGACGTACTTGTGGGTAATGACAAGGCCGAACACCGCCCCTAAATCTCGACGTGTGTCACTCCATCGACTTCGTCGAAGTGTCCAATTTTCAGCAAGACGCCCGGGGCATTGGGCATCTCGGCAACAAACGCGGGATCACAAACAACCAGCGGCGGAGCCACGGTAACCGTCACCGCCATCGCGGCATAAGCGGTGTTGGCAAGAGCCGCACCAAGGGACAACGATACGAACCACGGCAGTGTTCCGGCCGCGATGCGCAACAGGCGTTTGCGTTTGGCCGCCGTGAGTTCCTTGTCGATGCTGTAGAGCTGAACGACATCGCGACGCTGCAGCGGATCGGTGAGCGACAGCATGTCGTCGAACGTGCAACCGCTGGTTCGACATCGCCGATGTGCTTTGGCCGCACGCATGGCGATCTTACGACGCTGAAATTCCAGCTTGGCTTCAAACGCGTCTAAGGCTCGCTGCTTCCTATCCATGAAGTATTTTGCGATTCGACGTGGTCCCGCCATTACGCCATCCACGCAATTAATCAAAACCTGCCGAGGCAAGTCGTTCAGATACATATCGTGAAATTCTTCAAATACCTCCTCTTGAATACGCTCGACGGTGGAATCGATCGCCTCACGGTTCGTGAGGATCAGGTTCCCATCAGCTTCCACGCATAGTGGCTTGAGGTAGTAGACCTTGACGCCGGGCTGCTGACCTGGACCAGCCATGAACTCGTCCAGTCGCGTTTGCACACATGCAGGCACCTTGTCGGTGATCTCGTCGAAGCGGTGCTGCTCGAGCACACTGACGAAGAACTTCCCCTGCGGCAGGCGAATTGACGCTTTGGTCAAATCAATTTCCCGCACATGGGTAAACTCGTCGCGGTGCTCGTCGATGACGGTCTGCCATCTCTCCTCGCGTGACGCAAACATGCGAGAATTCTTCAGCATCGTTTTCGCCAGCGACTCATTGGCTTCCTTCGGCGGAACCCAAATTGGCTCATCCACCCACGTGCCAAACGGATGAAGCTCTTGCTCAAGCGTGAATGGCTTGGAGCCATTGGAGATCGATGGCCTGACGCGAGCATTCACCGACCTGACTGAACTCGAGTAACTCTCGCGTTCCTTAACTGACGGTTGAAGAACATTCGACATGGATTCGGGCTCCGTTCGGGTTTCTGCAAGTCAACGCGGCCAGTCCTCTGCCAACCTTGCCGAGGCTGGGCCAAATCCACTACCGATTGCGAGGCGGTAAGCGAGCAGGTAGTAGACGGGCAGCCCGATTAGCTTGGCCGCTAAACTGACACACTAAAGTTGACTGACGATTAGAACGAGTCGACTGCGTGGGTCAAAAGGAATCCAAGCAGTCGTGCAGCGCTAGACAAGTAAGACGCTGTTGGAATGGAGACTTTGTCCCTATCCAATCAGTCCATTTCCAAGCAATGGAGGGGTGCATTCGGGTTCCAGATTCTTGCCGACCGAGTTAGATTCTCGAATGAGCAAGGAATGCCCAGTGGAGCCACCGCTATTCAGTTAACGCACTCTACTGCCGCCGGGTGACATGAAGGCACACAGGTTGGAAGGATCACCCACAGAAACACGCGTTCAAATGTGGATGCCAAGTGGGTTTCCAACCGTCATTGGGTTGACAGTTATAGGTCGCGGAGTACAACTATCGCGGAGTTTGTGAAAAAAGTCACAAGCTCCCTTCGCGATCGGTCGATCTTTACGTAATTCGCGAAATAGTAAGGCTTTACCACGCTGTGTGTAGTCGATCCGATCGCCAAGACTGACGTTTGAAGGTACAGAGCCAAATGGCAGACTTACGAAACCTCTCGGTTCCTGAGATTCTCGCTCACTGCCGAAACGCGGACGGTGAGGGAGGTTCTGGCGAGGCCCCTGCGGCCGCCGAAACCGCTGCTCCTGCAGAGACACCCGCTCCCAAAGCGCCGGCGCCCGCTGCGGCTGCCGACCCCGGTAAGATGAGCGTGGCAGACATGCTGGCGGCAGCTCGAGCTGAAAAGTCCGGCAGTGACGCACCCGCCGAAGACGCACCGGCTGCTGAGGCGGCACCTGCCGCTCCCGCTGATCGCGGCAAGATGAGTGTTGCAGACATGTTGGCCGCAGCTCGCTCCGAAAAATCAAGCGGTGGCGCCGCAGCCGCCAAACCAAAAGCTGGCGGCAAGGCTGCTCCCAAGGCAAAACCTGCTGCCGCCAAGAAGGCCGCACCGGCGAAGCCAGCAAAGACTGGCCCGATGGATACCTCAAGTATTCTGGCGGCGGCACGTGCGGGCTCAGCGAAGCCGGGCCCAATCTCGAAGGCGGAAGCAGCGAAGCGGGCAAAAGAAGGCGGCACAGCAGCGGCGAAGAAGGAAAAGCCCAAAGCGCCACCCATGCCAGCCAAGCCGGAATACGCAAAGCCGGTTGCCAAGGCATCCAAGGAAAAAAGTCGCCGTTCGTTCATGGAGATTTGCTTCGGTTCGATGCTGGCGGTTGGCTGGGGCTCCATGACGATGGCAGCAGGATTGTCTAGCCTCGTGTTGGCTCGGTTCTTCTTCCCCAACCTGCTGATCGAACCACCAAGTCGATTCAAAGTTGGCTTTCCCGGTGACTTCTCGACTGGCACAGTAGCCACCAAATTCAAGGCTCAGTTTGGTATCTGGGTGGTAAACGCTGAATACGAAGGCCAGCAACAAATTGTTGCCCTGAAGTCGGTCTGTACTCATTTGGGTTGCACACCCAACTGGCTGGAAGCTGAGCAGAAGTTCAAATGCCCTTGTCACGGTAGCGGCTTCTACAAAGAGGGGATCAACTTCGAAGGTCCCGCACCACGTCCTCTCGAGCGATACGCAATTAGCGTCGCGGATGACGGACAGATTGAGATTGATAAGTCCAAGACCTACCAGGAGCAATTGGGCCAGTGGAATGACTCGGCCTCATTTGTTTCGGTTTAGGATGCTGGATCGCGACCAGCCAAATCGTTCACATAAGATTTTTGAGAAACATCGTTAGCATGCTGCCCGTTTGTGTGGCATCCCATCTGAGGAAGCAAAGCAATGCCTGAGATCGGCGAATTGATTCGCAACTCGCAGATTTGGAAAAGTATTTTCCGTCACCCGATGCCAGTAGACCGACGTAATCGCGTCGTTGTCATGCTGACGAACTTCTTCCTGCACCTGCATCCGGTTTCGATCAAGAAGCAGGGGATTGCCCTCAGCTATACGTGGTGCATGGGCGGGACGACGTTCTTCCTGTTTCTTGTGGAAACGGTGACAGGCGTTCTGCTGATGTTCTACTATCGCCCCACTCTGGAGTGGGCGTACCACGACATTCGTGCCCTTCGGGATGCGACGTCCCTGGGGATACTCAGAGAAATACATCGCTGGGGAGCACACGCGATGGTGATCGCGGTGTGGCTACACATGTATCGAGTTTTCCTAACCGGTAGCTACAAGCCTCCGCGGGAATTCAACTGGGTAGTTGGCGTCATCTTGCTGCTACTCACCCTTTTGCTTTCTTTCACGGGCTATTTGTTGCCGTGGGATCAGTTGGCGATCTGGGCTATCACTGTCGGGTCCAACATGGCGAAGGCGACGCCAGGACTCGGTTCGGAAGGCCCCGGTGCCCAGTTATTGAATGTGGGCGGGATTGACATGATTACCAATGCATCGGATGCGAGGTTCGGCCTGCTTGGCGCCCGTTTTGTGGGTGAGGAGACGCTGAACCGGTTCTACATCCTGCACTGCGTTGCGATTCCGCTGGCGGCCGCATTGCTGATGGCCATTCACTTCTGGCGTGTTCGTAAGGACGGCGGAATTAGTGGTCCTTTGTAGTCGATGTGATGGAAGCTCCGTCATGCGGTGGCTGTCCAACTGATAACCCGTTATTTGGCCTTGGTTTAGGTCACTGAGTCAGTTAAGTCGGGTAAGGCTCGAGCGGTAAACAAAAAGAGCGGCCGAAAGTCGAAACCATGCACGTTAGTTACGAAACATTCCTGGCGAATATCTCGGGTTTTCTCGGGTCGTATTACCTCTTCATCGCCTTAATGAATGCGGTTGCGGCATTCTTCTGCTGGAAGCAGTTGAATCGCGGCGGTTTGGCGTTGATTTGGACCATCGTGGCCGTCTTCTTCATGATTCTTTCGCCGCTTGCCTTTAGCGGTAGCCCTGAGGTCATGAAGTTCGTCAGCGTCCCGGAAGGACTGCGAACCGTAATTGATACCGTTACAGCACAGGCGTGGCTGTATACGCTGGGCACGACTGCGATTCTGGCAGTGATGTACTTCTGGCGGCGGTTCTTCTGTAATCCCATTGTCGCGTGGACAGGGCTGAACCTTGTCTTGCTGCTGATGGGCCTGTCCATGACGGACAAGGAATTCGCGGAGATCGTCACAAAGCCGGATAACGTGCCAATTGTCGCGATGGTCTTCTTGCTCGGCTTCTTCACCTGGCTTGCAACCAGTCGCGCCATTAAGAATGACGACCGGAAGGAACAGGGACTCGAGTCTCTGGAAAAAGAAAACAACGAGAAGGTGCTGGTGTGGCCTGACCTGGTTTACATCGAGATGATCTGCATGGTTGCCCTCACGGCGATCCTGATCCTCTGGGGCATCGGTCTGAAGGCGCCGCTTGAAGAAGCGGCCAGTTCAGTCAAGACACCGAACCCGTCTAAAGCACCGTGGTACTTCCTTGGACTGCAGGAGATGCTGGTCTACTTCGACCCTTGGATGGCCGGAGTGGTTTTGCCCAGTCTCGTGGTCTTTGGCCTGATGGCCATTCCCTACCTGGACTTCAACAAAGCTGGAAATGGTTACTACACGATCAAGGAGCGAAAGTTCGCCTACCTGATCTTCCAATTTGGCTTCCTTGAATTGTGGGTCACGTTGATTGTGCTGGGGACATTTCTGCGCGGGCCGAACTGGAACTTCTACGGACCTTATGAGTTGTGGGATCCGCACAAGGTCGAAGTTCTTAACAACGTAGACCTGTCGCAGTACTTCTGGAACTATGGCCTGGGACAACCGCTGCCGAAGCCGGCACCGGATGCGAGTTTGCTGCAACAGATTGCAACCATCTGTTTCCGCGAGTCACCCGGCATCTTGCTGACGCTGGGCTATTTCATAGCTCTGCCGCCATTGCTCGCGCTGACAGTATTTCGACGTTACTTTGAAAAGATGGGCTTCATCCGCTTCATGGTCATGAGCAACCTGCTGCTGTTCATGGCGTTGCTGCCCATCAAGATGATTCTGCGTTGGACGATCAACCTGAAGTACATCATCAGCATCCCTGAGTACCTTTTGAACCTGTAATTCACACTTCGAGTTTCGCAGTCGGTTTGCCGACCCGAGGAGATTGGAACTATGCCCGCAACAGAGCAACCCTGGTACAACCAGAAACTGTTGCACGTAATTTTCGGCTGCACATCACTTGTGATGTTAGTGGCCGTGGTGTGGATGATTGCGCAGGACCACGAGCGTCCCTGGAAGGCTCATCAACGCGAGTTTCGTGATATTCAGCGAAAACAACTCGGTGGGCGTCTGCGCGCTGAGGTCAAGAAGCAACTGGAAGTCGTTGACCAAGCATCGCGTTTGTACGACGCTTCACAAACGGAATCGCCTGATGATGCCCTCGTCAGTCAGTTCAAAGAGGTTGCTGCGAAAGCCGGTGAGTACTCATTCGATCGGCTAGACGAAGACTTGGCCGAGCTTGCTGTTGAGGCAGGAAACGCGAAAACGGCCGCAGAGAAATACGAAGCAGGTCAAGTTGCGCTACGCGAGGCCCGTGCAGCAGTAACTACCGCCGAGGACGAGGCCAGAGACGCGGCGGCCGCAACAGTTCAGACGGCTCAAAACGCAGTTCAAGATCTGACTTCACAACTCACTGATGCGCAGACTGCTGCCAAACGTTTGCGTGGCAGTGTATTCAGCCGCCTTGAGGCTGTGCTGAAGGACGCCAAGTTCCGAATGGATCAGGCAACTCGCGACAAAAAGCTCGTATCTGCTGAATTCGATGCAGTCAAAGCGCGACAAGGCCTGCTCTACGGCAAAGAGCAATTTGACGAAGCCGCTGCAATGCAGACAGAGGTGGATGCTCAACGCGAAGTGCTAGACGGAGCACTTGCAAGCCAAGAGAGCACGACTTCGACTCGTAACAAATTACGCGATCTCTTGTCGAAGATGTCGAGCGGCGAAACGGCGGCCAAGAAGAATCTCGATGATGCGTTGGCCGAGCAAAACCGGCTTGAAACTGCTATCGACGAACTCGATATCGAATATGTCTCCTGGCGAACATTGCTTGGCAAGAAGCTGCTCGAAATGCCGGTTGTTGACGGCTTTAACGGCCCTCTTACTATCGACAACCTATGGACCGATGGTTTGACGATGCCGAACGGAAGTTTCGGTGAAGTCCGTCGTTTCGATCGGTGCACAACGTGCCACAAAGGGATCGATAAGACGGCCCCCGGATCCGCCGTGATTCCCGCATACGAACCGCGGCACGAAGTCGTTATTCAGTTGCAAACACCGGAAGAAGAGCCCGAGCCGGGAGCCACTATCGAAGACGTTTACGGAATCGTGTTGGCCGACGAAGGTCTGGTTGATCGAGATGACGTAACGATCGAATACATCTCAGCAAATTCGCTTGCGGCGACGTCGATCAACTTGTCCGACAGCGCATGTGCAACGGGCATTCTGGAAAGCGACGTCCTCCGATTCGTCGGTGGCGATTCAGTGGACACTCCGCGCGAAGCTGTTGAGTTCCTGATGAATCCCGTTTCCGGATGGGGTAATCCAATCGAAGTGATTGTTGAGCGTGGTCTTCCACAACCATACTCCTCTCACCCACGACTCGACTTGTATGTTGGTTCCTTGAGTCCACATAAGATGACCGATGTTGGCTGCACCGTCTGCCACGAAGGCCAAGGTAGCGGCACATCATTCAATTACGCTTCTCACACGCCAAACGATCTCGACCAAGAAGATCAGTGGTGGAAAAAGTATGGTTGGTTCAGTAATCACCACTGGATCTATCCAATGCATCCAAAGCGTTTCGCTGAGAGCTCGTGCCTTAAGTGCCACCATGATGTCGTGGATCTCGGTTCGTCCGACAAGTTTCCAGAAACACCAGCGCCGAAGTTGCTTGCTGGCCATAACTTGATTCAAGCTTACGGCTGCTACGGCTGTCACGAGATCAATGGTTACAAGAGTCCTACCGAACGCATTGGTCCAGACCTACGGCTCGAACCTAACTACTTTGCAGCCGCTGCTGAACTGGCCCATGACCCAACGTTCCAAGAACTGCCGGAAGAAGATCAGGCTCTGGCTCATCATCTGATCCAACATCCAGAAGATGACAGTGCGCGTCACCAACTTGTATCAATCCTAAATGCGGATGCCAGTTCGGACGCTCCTGAGTTGTCTCCTGAAGCACATAAGCTCAGCGCTGTCTTGGGAGATATCGAGATCCCTGGAACGCTGCGTAAAGCCGGACCAAGCTTGCGACACGTAGCCACCAAAGTCGGAAAGTCGTTTCTTTATGACTGGATCCGTGAGCCCAAGCACTTCCGAGCGAGCACTAAGATGCCTCAGTTCTTCGGAATGTGGGATCACATCAAAGACGAACCCCGAGCACTTGAGCAAGCTCAGCTTTACGAGCCGATAGAAATCCTTGGCATCGTGACCTACTTGATGGATCGCAGTCAGCCCATGCTGGGCTCTGTTGATGTTCCGGAAGGCACTGCCGCACCGGATGTCGATCGCGGAAAACTGGCTTTCGAAACTCGGGGCTGTTTGGCTTGCCATCAACATTCGGCATTCGAAGACGCGAATCACGGGACGATCACCGCACAAGCCCGCCCTGGCGTATCACGCCAACTGCAGGGCCCCGATCTGTCGAACATCGGCGACAAATTCAATCTGGCTGATTCGCCCAACAGCGGCAAAGAAGTCGACCAGACTTGGCTGTACACGTGGTTGAGAAATCCAAATCTCTACCACCCACGAACCAAGATGCCTGATCTCTACCTCACCAAGGAAACGCTACCTGACGGTTCCGAGGTAGATCCGGCTGCTGACATTGCGGCATTCTTGATGTCCAGCAGTGACGGCTGGACTCCTGACAATCCGCAACTTGAGGCAGATCCTGAAGTCATCAAGAAAGTTGCGTACGAGTACTTGAAGAAGGCATTCTTCGGCGAAGACGCCAAACGCTACCTGACGGAAGGCATTCCGGAAGAAATCGGCAAGACGCTCAAGGGTAGCGAAGTCGAACTCGTGAACACTGGTGGTTCCGTTGGAGACATGGAAACCAAGCTACTCAACTACGTCGGTGCGAAAACCATCGGCAAGTACGGTTGCTATGGCTGCCACGACATCCCCGGATTTGAAGGTGCGAAGCCAATCGGTGTTGCCCTTGCCGATTGGGGACGCAAAGACGCATCGAAGATCGCATTCGAGCACATCGCCGAATACATCTCGCACGGTCACGCAGGCGGTCATGGACACGGCGATCACGGCGACGACCATGGACACGCCGAAGGTGATCACGAAGAAGAACATATCGACGAGCACTTCTACACACACCGACTTGAACATCACGACCGAACTGGCTTCATCTGGCAAAAGCTCAAAGAGCCACGAAGTTACGACTACAAGAAGGTGCTCAACAAGGACTACAACGAGAAGTTGCGCATGCCGATGTTCCCGTTCAATGATGTTCAACGGGAGCAAGTCATCACGTTCATCCTTGGCCTGGTTTCTGAACCTCCGGCAGAAAAGTTCGTTTTCAAGCCAGACGAGCGGCAGCATGCTTTGATCGAGGGCCAGAAGGTCCTGGACAAGTACAACTGCGCATCTTGCCACGTGCTTGGTACTGAGAAGTGGGACATCGAATACCGATCCGGTGAGTTGGGGATTTCCTCCGGTAGCGAGGGCTACGACTTCACCAACGCACACTTTGGCCAGGCTGCCATCACGGAATCCGAGACGGCGCATCCTCAGCGAGGAATGTACAGCGCTACGCTGTCAGGGATGCCAACCATCGGTGGTTCGTTGCACGGACAAGAAGATGGCCATCCGGCGTTATTCGAGTACGACCCTGAAGACATCGACGAAGCGATGGCGTTCGAGACGGATAGTTCGACCGACTATGACAATTCGTCTCTGATGCGAAGCCTTACGCTTTGGGATCCGACTGTGCTTGAGGGCGAAGTCATTGAACCCGGTCAGGACATCCTGGCATTCCCGACCGCACTCAAGAAGCGTCACAAACCGATGGGTGGCGATCTTGCATTCCGTCTTCTACCAAGGGTGTTGGAAGTAGAGCGGGAACTCGGTACTTCGATACCAGCGGCCAAAACTGCATGGGGTTGGTTGCCACCACCACTGCACGCCGAGGGGAAGAAAGTTCAGTCTGATTGGCTGCACAGCTTCCTGCTGGATCCGTACATGATTCGTCCGGCAGCCGTGATGCGAATGCCGAAGTTCAACATGTCTTCGAAAGAGGCCACAGCACTCGTCAATTACTTTGCGGCTCGCGATGGTGCCACGTATCCATACGAGTATGTCGAGCAAACCAACCAATCCGTGGTTGATGAGATGAATGAGGAATACCTGGAGAACGGTGGATCAGATTCGCGTTTCGATTCAGCCATGAACATCGTTAGCTCGGGTGCGAATGGCTGCGTGAAGTGCCACGTGTTTGGAGACTACGTTCCAGGTGGCCAGCTGACCGGCTCAGCCGCACGAGCAGGTAACACCGCTCCAAACCTCGCGAACATCTACCAGCGACTTCGTCGGGATTATGTGCGACCGTGGGTTGCCAACCCGTCGCGAATCTTGCCTTACACGCCAATGAACGTTGTCATCGAACACAACAAACCGGAGGTGTGGCAAGCTGCATACAAAGGCTCACCAGAAGACCAGTTGGATGGCGTTGTCGACTTGTTAATGAACTACGACCGCTACACTGCTGGCAAAGCGAGCATGAAAGAAAAGGTCAAAACAGACACGCCGCCGGCTAATGCCTCGGCGTCGAACTAGCTAAGTCATTTATCAGAAGAGGGGATTGGGGAATTTGTCCAAGGGAACTGGAAGGGCGTATATTTCACGTAGACTGGGGTCACCTGATAAACCTGCCCTCCCACCCACTTTTCCTCGACGCGTCAACGATTGGCGCACCCACAAATTGTTGCTTGCGAAGTGGAGCTTCGCTGGTAACGCGGAGTACATGAGATGAGAAACTTCACTTCAGCGATTTCACTTCTGTTGATCGTTGCCTTTACCGGAATGGCAAATGCCCAAGCCGGCAAATGGGCAACTCTCAAAGGTCAGTTTGTTTACGAAGATGGCGCGTCTATTCCTTCGATAGCGAAACTCAGTCCAACGAAGGACCAAGAAGTTTGCGGCAAGGAACAACTCTTCAACGAGTCGCTGATCATCAACAAAGACAATCGTGGCATCCAAAACATCGTTGTTTGGGCTTACAAGCCTAAAGGCGGTGTCCACCCCGACTTTAAGAAGACTGCTGACGCAACCATCAAGTTGGACAACGTGTCTTGTCGGTTCGAGCCACACGTTGTGGCTGTGCGAACTGGTCAGACTTTCGAAGTTGCTAACTCGGATCCAGTTGGTCACAACAGCTTGATCAACTTCTTAAAGAACCCGAGCGTGAACCCAATTATTCCCGGTGGCGGCAAGGTTGACTTCAAGTTGAAGAAAGCCGAGATCATCCCCGTGAAAGTCTCGTGCTCCATCCACCCTTGGATGCAGGGCATTGTTTTGGTCCAAGACCATCCCTACATGGCAGTCACGGACAAAGACGGGAAATTTGAAATCAAGAATCTGCCCGCCGGCAAGAAGCTAACGCTGAAAGTTTGGCAAGAGAAATCGGGTTACATCCAAGACATCGTCATCGATGGCAAAAAGGCAGCTTGGAAAAAAGGGAAATACGTCCTGACCCTGAAGAAGGACGAGGAACACAAGTACACAGTTCCGGCCAAGGTATTTAAGAAATAGACGCAATTCGGCTCCGCTCACCATGTGGGCGGAGCTTCTTGCATTGTTGAGAAACGAATTCAGCCGTTTCCGAAATCGATGAGAACACAAATGAAACGCCTCCTGCTTTCGATTGCCCTGATTGCGTCGGTAATTGGTTGTGGCGGTCCACCCATTCCACCAACCGTAACGCCGAATCCTACTGAGGTAGCAGCCATTCAGGCAAAGTTGCAAGTGGCAGGTGGAGCGACAGAAGAAAAAGAGCAGGTCGCATTCAGTAACGAATTTGCTTCACTCAGTGGCACGATCACGCTGAACGGGGCAGCGCCAACTAACCCCACGCTCAACGTCAATAAGGACTTAGGTGTTTGCAAGCCTGGCGGCGCCAACGTTCTGGATAAGATTGTGACTGTTGGCCCCGGTAATGGATTAGCCAACGTCCTTGTGTTCGCCACCGTTCCCGCGGAATGGTGCCATGAGTCGATGGTTGGCAGTGAAGACACCGTAGAATTCGACCAAAAGAACTGCTTGTTCTTGAATCGAATCTTCCCGATGCAGATCACGCAGAAGCTGAAGATTTTGAACAGTGATTCCGTCGGCCACAACGCGGCGATGAATCCTGCTAAGAACCCAAAATACAATCCAAACATCGCTGGTGGCGGCTTCGCGATGTACCCACCTGGCGACAAACAATTGCGTCAGGAAAAGGCACCGTTTCCTGTCAGCTGTGCGGCACATCCGTGGATGCAGTCGTACATGATCTTCCGCGAGAATGGTTACTTTGCCGTGACCGGCGACGACGGCAAGTTTGAAATCCCCAACCTGCCCGCAGGTGTCCCTGTGACCATCAACGTTTGGCACGAAGCGACGAAGGGCGTGCCTGGGAAGGAAGTAGCCGTGCAACCCGAAGGTATTGCCGAGGGCTGGGGCAAACGAGGTTCATTCACGGTTAATCTCGAGCCTAATTCGCAGGCAGACTTACAGATAGCAATCAATAGCACCGTTCTTTCGAAGTAGTGACCATGAAAATTCGCACAGTGTCCGCGAAGCTCTGTACATACTTGCTGTTGATTATCGCCATCCCCTGCCTCGTTGGGTGCGGTAGCGGTAACGTCAACTTTACCCAGAACAAAGTCAGTTCACGTGTGGTGGAACTGCAGGGTGGCGTCGACGAAGGCTTGTCTCGCAATCTGTACCAGCAAATCACGAACATCATGGGAGCCATGTTTGGGACTCCCGATAAACCCACATTGATGGCCGGCGGAATGGAAGCCGGGCTGGTTGACCTAGATAATCTGACGCGAGCCGCTGGTGCAGTCTCTGCATCACGACTGTCGAGTGAGATCACTGACGACGTGCATGAGTCAAAAGGCGAAGGTCTTTACCGTCAGCACTGCGTCCACTGTCACGGCATCAATGGTGATGGCAAAGGTCCTACCGCAGCCTTCCTCAACCCTTACCCACGTGACTTCACGATGGGTAAATTCAAGTTCAACTCGACGGCCATCGGTGAACCGTCAACCGATGCTGATCTGCATCAAATCTTGATGAAGGGTATCAACGGCACCGCCATGCCGTCATTTGCACTTCTGGATCAAGGTGACATCGAAGCACTTGTCGACTACGTCAAGTATCTCGGCGTACGAGGCCAAATGGAACGGTTGCTAGTTGAGAAAGCATCCGAAGTCAGCGGCGAGGACGACGAAACGATCCCCATCGACCCATCCGAATTGATCGGTGACGAAGACGGTGATGGACTGGGCTCTATCGTCGGAGCATGGATCAACGCCGAGACTGCAGTCGAACCCTCTGCCCCGAATGTACCGATCGTCTCGGAAGACCCGTCGGGCTGGTCAGAAGACAAGAGAAAAACTCTGTTCGAGTCTATCGGTCGCGGACGCGAGCTGTACTACACGGCGAAGGCCAACTGCTACAGCTGCCACGGTCCGACTCAATTGGGTGACGGCAACCTCGGCCTGTACGACGACTGGAGCAAAGAGCTTTACAACTGGCAGAGTGAAATCGACGAAGACGGATCGAAGAAGGCCGAGTTCATGAAGCTTGGCGGATTGGAACCTCGCATCATTCGTCCTCGCAATTTGCGAATCGGACAGTATCGCGGAGGCCGCCGACCGCTCGACGTCTTCTATCGCATCCACAACGGCATCGACGGAGCTGGAATGCCTGCAGCCAATGGCCTCACTCACGACGAGATTTGGGACATTGTGAATTTCGTGCTGTGGTTGCCGTACGAACAGCTAAGTCACCCGAACGTCGAACTGCAGACGATGGACCGCGCCCGGGACTAGATTTAGTCTCGTCACAATACAACGAACTCACGAAACGCAAACCAAGCGTTTGAAATCGGAGAATAAAGTGAATCGCTTCTGGAGCCTTCTATTTTTGTCGGTGCCAATTCTAGGGGTGCTTGCATTTGTGGTCGCAGCGAATCCCGATAGCTGGCCACTGTACAACCACTGGTTCCCGGAAGACATTTCGAAGAACGGGTGGGTGATCGACAGCCTATTCAACTCGATCATGTATCTGACGGGCATTATCTTCGTGGGTACCAGCGTCGCACTGTTCTGGTTCATGTGGAAGTACGATGGCACAAAGCACAACGAGCCCGTCAAATTCTCGCACGGCAGTCACACGTTAGAAGTCATTTGGTCGATCTTGCCTGCTGTCACGTTGGTCTTCATCGCCGTATTCCAAATGGATGCATGGGCGAAAGCCAAGATGCTACGCCCGATGCTGGCGGGACCTGATGGTCGTATCGGAACCAAAGACGACATCCCTAAGCCTCCAATCGCTGAAGTTACTGGTCGTCAATTTGAATGGCGAATTCGGTACGCAGGAACGGACGGCGTCATTGGCACCGAGGACGACCTGCATACTGTCAATGACCTGCATCTTCCGGAAGACGAAGAAGCTGTCTTGGCAATTAAGAGCATGGACGTCTTGCACAACTTCTTCATCCCCAACGTGCGTGTGAAGAACGATGTTGTGCCAGGAATGAAACAGCACGTTTGGTTCACCCCGATGAAACGCGGGCAGTACGACATTGTTTGTGCAGAGCTTTGCGGCTGGGGACACTACAAGATGAAGGGCCGCATGACGATCGTCTCTCCAGCCAACTTTGAAAAGTGGATGGAAGAGCAACGAGCAGAACAGACCGCTGTAGCCATGCCAGCGAACGAGGACGAAGATGAGTAGTATCACCGCAGGTTCACACGCTCATGACGATGCACATGCCAAGGAGAGTGGTCTTGGCCACTTCTTGTCCAGCTATGTGTTTTCGCTTGACCACAAGATTATTGGATTACAGTTTCTGTTCTCCACGTTGCTTTGGTTCCTAGTTGGCGGTTTGCTTGCCCTGGGGATTCGTTGGCAATTGGCCTACCCTTGGACAACGATGCCAATCATTGGCAATCTGCTGTTCCCCGCGGAAGGTGGTCAGATCGCACCGGAGTTCTACACGGTGCTCTTCACGATGCACGCCACGGTGATGATCTTCTTCGTGATCATTCCAATCCTGGCTGGTGCTTTCGGAAACTATCTGATTCCGCTGATGATCGGTGCGGACGACATGGCCTTCCCAACGCTGAACATGCTCAGCTACTGGTTCATGTGGCCGGCGTTCATCTGTATTGGAATGAGCTTCTTTACTGCAGGTCATGGTGCCGCCGCAGGGTGGACATCCTATCCGCCGCTGTCGGTCGTGCCCGAGTCAGCGCCCAGTAGTGGGATGCCTCAAACACTATGGCTGTTAGGCGTCACGTTTGTCGGGATCTCATCCATGATGGGCTCCGTGAACTACATGACAACGATCATCCAGATGCGTGCTCCCGGAATGACAATGTTCCGTTTGCCACTCACGATCTGGGCAATGTTCATCACGGCGGTCTTGCAAGCGTTTGCTCTGCCAGTTCTTACAGCCGCTGGCTTCATGCAGCTAACAGACCGACTGCTTGGCACAGGATTCTTCCTGCCTGAAGGCCTGGTCGTTAACAACTCAGATCCAGCTAGTGGTGGTGGCCAGCCACTTCTCTGGCAACACCTTTTCTGGTTTTATTCACACCCTGCGGTTTACATCATGATCCTGCCCGCCATGGGCATGGTTTCGGACATGCTGAGTTGCTTCTCACGCAAGCCGGTTTTCGGTTACAAGCCGATGGTTTACTCCATCTCCGCAATTGCGGGACTTGGCTTCATCGTTTGGGGCCACCATATGTTCGTATCGGGAATGAACCCCGTTTTGGGCATGACGTTTATGGTCTCCACGATGATGATCGCGCTTCCTAGTGCCGTGAAAGTCTTCAACTGGCTGGGAACG
The DNA here is from genome assembly GCA_964418725.1 of uncultured Pirellulaceae bacterium. GTDB lineage: Bacteria > Planctomycetota > Planctomycetia > Pirellulales > Pirellulaceae > CAYNJG01. The sequence continues at coordinate 1,834 of CAYQMZ010000015.1, read as the reverse complement.
ATTTGGGGTGGCAACCTGCAGTTCACAACACCGATGCTGTTCTCCCTGTCATTCGTCTCGATGTTCATCATCGGCGGCTTGTCGGGAATCTTCATGGCAGCGACACCTGTCGACATCTTCATCCACGACACGTACTTCATCGTGGCTCACTTCCACTACGTACTGTTTGGTGGAACTGCGATGGCAGTGTTCGGAGCGATCTATTTCTGGTTCCCCAAAATGTTTGGCCGGATGATGAATGAGACGCTTGGGAAGCTTCACTTCTTCCTGACGTTCTTATTCCTCAATGGGACCTTCTACACAATGCACATCTTGGGCGTCGTTGGATTCCCTCGTCGTCTAGCGGATCCGTATCACTACGAGACGTTCCGTGAGTTGCAACCGATGAACGAGTTCATGACGTGGTGTGCGATCGGCATGGTGGCTTGCCAGGTGATCTTTGCATTCAACTTCATCTCCAGCATGTTCTTCGGAAAAGCCGTTGGACGAAATCCTTGGGGTGCCAACACGTTGGAATGGATGGCTCCCAGCCCTCCAGGCCACGGGAACTTTGACTTCCAACCAATCGTCTACCGTGGACCTTACGAGTACGGTGATCCCGAGTCGGACAAGGATTACTATCCACAAACGCAACCACCTCCAGGCCTGGAAGGCGCAACCTAAACGGTATTGATGCGTTGAACGAAAAGCTGGCTATCGCCGAATACTCTGGGTGGCCCCATGCGATGGCGGTCACCTTGGTGTGCGTTACCTTTCCACTGATTTGGGTCGGTGGTTTAGTGACTACGTACGACGCTGGAATGGCTGTGCCGGACTGGCCGACCACCTACGGCTACAACATGTTCCTCTATCCAGTTTCTACCTGGGTATCTGGTCCATGGGATCTGTTCATCGAACATGGACACCGATTGCTTGGTTCGCTGGCCGGCCTCGTGACAATCGCTCTGAATGTCGCCATCTGGAAATACGACTCACGGCGATGGATGCGATGGGCAGGAGCGGCAGCACTACTATTAGTGATCTCGCAAGGTCTGCTCGGCGGAATGCGAGTCCGCATGAACAGTACAGACTTTGCTCGAGTTCATGGCTGCACTGGCCCACTGTTCTTCGCAGTTTCTGTTTCCATCTGTGTGATGACCTCTCGGTTTTGGTTCAAGCAAAACGAAGAGTCGCTTGAGCGTCGCTGGATGATTGGTGGCTGGATCATGGCAGTCCTGGCATACCTTCAACTTGTGGTCGGCGCTCACCTTCGACATCCCGGAATCGATTGGTCGCCCGGTCATTTTCGCGGCTTCGTTGTGTTCCACGTCATCTTGGCCGTTGTGCTTCTACTCCAAGTGTTCAATGTGTTCGCCAATGCTCGGCGCCTCACGCGAGATTACAAAACGCCGGCCACTTTGTTGGTCGTGTTCGTGTTCTGCCAAGTCCTGCTAGGAGTGGCAACATGGCGAGCAAAATACGGTTGGCCAACCTTTTTGCCGATCGTCTCGGAAGCTGCCGCGGACAAACCTTACGAAATCGCCATCCATAACTCACTAGCGGGTGCCACGGTTCAGTCCGAGAGCATGAGTCAAGCACTTACCGTTACGGGCCACGTCGCAATGGGATCGTTAATTTTGGCCATGTCTGTTTGCTACGCGACACGATTGGCCCGCGGCGTATCACGTTCCAAAACGGCTCCGATAGTTGGCGCCTCCTCCCAAGATTCGAACATCAGTTCGCCAGTAATGGGCGTTGCCGGAGGTTCGCTATGAGCATGACGACAATTACCGTCGACGATTCCACGAACGATGCACTGCCTACCGACATAAGCGACAATCGCAAAGGCAGATTG
>CAYQMZ010000014.1:0-27724 GCA_964418725.1 uncultured Pirellulaceae bacterium | reverse complement strand
AACGTTCGACGGCAGATGCTTGTCGTGATTCTTGGGGCAGTCAGGCTAACGCCAAGTAGAGACGTACGGCCACTGCGCCTTTGTCCCGAGCAATCAACCGAGGACGCGATGGCGCGTGAGCGAGTCCACTCTCACTTGCTGTGTCGCAGCAGCCAATCGTAGATCGCCGGGTTGTCGTACGTCTTTGTCCAACTGTCGTGATCTAGGTCTGGGTAGATGGTTAGCTTGACGTCGCCACCGGCGCGTTGAAGTGCAGTGACCATCTCTTCGCTTCCCTTCAGCGGGACTACGCTGTCTTTAGCGCCGTGAAATGCCCAGATTGGCGTGCTCTTAAGACTCTCGGCCCACTCGGGTTTGCCGCCGCCGCAGACCGGGATTGCAGCCGCGAATCGCTCAGGGTGATTTGCGACCAGTCGCCATGTGCCGAAGCCACCCATGCTAAGGCCAGACACGTACACTCGGGACTTGTTGATCGAATATTGTGACTCGACGTTATCAAGCAAAGCCATCAACTCATCTGACTTCCATGAGTCAATGACGGTTTGAAAGTCACCCGTTGGCTTCGGGCTCTGGGGTGATACCACAACAAATGGGAAGTGCTTGCCTTCTTTTGCGATTAGCTTTGGCGGCCCATGGATAGCCAGACGTTGGAACTCACCCGTGCCACTCTCTCCCAAGCCGTGTAGGAAAAGTAGCAACGGATACTGTTTATTCGGGTCGTAGTTTTCAGGCGTGTAAACCAACACCGGCAAACGATCTGGGCGTCCCTCGGCAGGGGCTGGGATCGTAAAGAAGTTCTCGGTCTGCTTTCCTGGTTGAATGTTGATTGGCGAGAGTTCGCGTCGCTCATCGTCAGAAGATTGCTTGCTAGTCACGACGTGTTTCTCCAGAAACTCAAGTGTTCGTTTCCAAGCTAGGTCAGCTTCCCGTTTCTTGAAATTCGGATTCTGTCCCTCGCGACTGGCAAAGCCATGTGTGGTGTTGGGGTAGATATAGATCTCGTGATCGCCGTTTAACGTTTTCAGTTTCGCCTGAAACTCCTTCACCGTATCGATTCGAATTCCACGATCTTCTTCGGCAAAGTGTCCGACGATCTGCGTGCGCATTTTCTGCAGGTCGTCCGCTGGATTGAAGCGGCCGTAGTAGATGACGGAAGCCTTGATTCCCAAGTCGTTCTTCGCCATCTCGTATGACCAGCCGCCGCCAAAGCACCAACCAATCGTAGCCAGGCGATTCGAATCTACGTGTGGAGACTTTTTCAATGTTGCAACAGCATCTTTCAAATTCTGTTGTGCAACGTCCATCTTCCCACGGACACTTCCCGCCAACCGACCGGCCGTCTCGCGGTCCGTTGTGGACTGTCCGTGATAGAGATCAACCGCTAAGGCGACGTAGCCTAACTCGGCGAACTTTCTTGTCTTATTCTTGATGTCGTCGTTCAGTCCCCACCATTCATGAATGAGAACGACTGCCGGCAGCTTCCCTTCGATCTTCGGTCGAGCGAAGTAGCCGACAACTTTGCCACCTGCATCGCTATAAACCACGTCATCGGTGACGACCTCAACAGAGTCCTCAGCAAGAGCGACGTTGGCAGGGAAGTGCAATAGTGTGCCCAGTGCGATGACAAGTGTTAGGAGCAGATCACGCATGGCTGTGCCTCAGAGTTGAATTCGCTTAGTCGTCGATGAACGGTAACGAATTCTAGCGTGCTGTAAGGCTTGAAACAGCACGCCCTTCTGGTGGTGAGTGTTGCTCCGTTGGAAGCACCTCGCTATTGCGTTGGCAGATCTAACGTCGTCGACTTCGTCCCTAGGCGGCGCGACGAGAACGCTTCGACTCTGTTTGCTTGCGTTCGAACTCGACCAAGTGCGGAGTTGGCCGACCGAATAGAGTCATTGCACGTCCAAGCACGGCTCCGAAAGCTTGGAGCCCCCCGTTCATGGGTTCGCAGGCCATGCCAACGTAGGCACCACCCGCTGATGTCAAACCGACGGCTGCTGCCATCGTGTGTAGTTCACCGCGTAGTTTGCCGCCGCGCAACCCAGGGATTGCGCGAACGTTCAGTTTTCGATCGATTTGCAAACTCGATTCAGACTTTGCCGCTTTGTAACGTGCCGTTTTGAATCGCAGCCCCAGTTCAACGTCCGCGTAGGACCCGAAGCGTACTTCGAATCCTCGCATGAACTGAAGACAACTAGCTCGGAAGAAACCAGTGCCAAGCAATGGGGCGACGATCGGTTTCTTTCGGCTTCGTACTGCGTTCTTTCCGCTACGTTCGTGGTATCGAACGCCATAGATGGAATCACGCGAGCCTCGGCTGTGAATACTTGGCGCGACTGCCCCAACGTTTTGATCGTCGAAGCAATCCATCGCCGCATCACACCATCCGGCGTCAACTGAAATGCCTGGCATGAGCGTGTGAACGAAGCTGCCACTGCTGTGCTCGAATCCAGTGTTGAAGTACGAGATCAACGCAGAGACGGAAGATGCCTTCGCATGCTTTCCACCTGCGACGAAAACAACTTCGTCATCGAGCTCATACGGATCGACGTACGAGGGTCCGTGGACCACAACGATCTCACAATTTGGTGGTCGATTCTCAAGCACAGAAACTAACGTGTCGTCAATCTGCTGCTGAGACCCAATGGCGGGAATGACAATAGATAAAGTGTTCACCGCATGAAACCACCGAGAGAATCCGCTCTGAAGTGGGCGATCGACGAATAACAGACCGCATCAGTTGAACGTTATCGCATGCGCAATATCAGTTCGTCCGCGGGTGCTACCTCGTCCTGTTTCGCCTCGAGAAATAACACTGCTCCTAAGTCATCGGTTGTTGGATTGTGTGCAGTTTACCCAAAGCCTGATTTCACCACTCGCGACGCCAGCGTGATAGCGGTGCTAGCACTGATGGCTCGTGTCTTCCGCCTCGCGAAGCCACGTGAACGGAATCGTTTCGCTTACAGATTGGTAGAGCTTAGTCGTTAGAGCTTAGCGCGTGGTTACTCGCCCGCCCAAACTTTAAGAAGCTCTACGACGACTTCGCAGGCTTCTGTCATTTCGTCCAGACAAGCAAATTCCCGAGGTGAGTGCGGGTTGTGTTGTCCGGAGGAGAGATTGGGCGTTGGTAGGCCGAGTTCCGTCAGTTGCGATCCATCGGTGCCGCCGCGAATGCTGCCAAGCTTGTATGGTCGACCGAGTCGCTTGTGCGCTTCCTCGGCAAATGCAATTGCGCGCGGTTCCTTCTTCAGGCCGTCACCCAGATTTCGATACTGCTTCTTCACTTCGACGTTCACGCGACATCCTGGCACGGCTTGCTCGACCTCCGTCGCAATTGTCTTCAGCAACTCCGCTTGCGCTGGAAGTCGATCTGTTTCAAAGTCTCGCAGCAGAACTTTCAATTCCGAACGATCGACGCCGCCCGCTAGGTCGTATGGATGCAGGAAGCCTTCCCGGCCTTCGGTCACTTCGGGTGCGAGCCGGTCACTGGGCAGTCTCGCAATGAACTCTGCCACGCCGCGCAGCGAATTCACCATGCGATCTTTCGCAATCGAAGGGTGAATGTTGATTCCCTCGACGGTGACTACAGCACCGTCCGCAGAGAACGTCTCGGAGTCGATATCGCCTCGCCCGCCACCATCGAGTGTGTAGCAAACATCAGCGTTAAGTGCCTCGACATCGACGTGTTTTACGCCCAGGCCAATTTCTTCGTCGCACGTAAACAGCACACGTACGTCACCATGCGGAAGCGATGGATTGGCCAATAGCGTCTCGACAACCTGCATGATGATGGCAACACCGGCTTTGTCATCGCCACCCAAGAGTGTCGTTCCGTCGGTTGTGATCAGCGTCTTGCCTACAAGTTCAGCAAGCTCAGGGTTTTCATCTCGGGTGATGGAAATTCCGGACGAACCCAGTGGGATGTCTTGGCCGTCGTAGTTCTCGATCACGTTGGGTTGCACGTTCGCGCCGGTCGTTTCTGGCGACGTATCGACATGCGAATTCAGAGCGACGACTGGGGCCCCATCCACATTGCCAGGAACCGTTGCGAGGACGATGCCATATTCGTCTTGCGTTGCCGATAGGCCAAGTTGCTGCAGTTCTTCGACAAGCAGACGTCCCAGTTCCAGTTGTCCCTTGGAGCTTGGATAGTCTTCATTGTTGGGGTCGGCCGTGGTATCCAGCTTGACGTATCGCAGAAATCGCTGCAGGAGCTTTTGTTGATCTATCATTTTTTCGGGGGGCTAGGGGATCCGTTGTCGGAAAGCACCATGAAATAGTCGCTCATTGATCGAGCAGCAGTTTCAAGATGGCTCCGCGACCTTGGGCGTTTGGGGAACGCAAGCATCTTCCGGTGCTAAACAAGCTTGGAACGTAGGTCTACTTCTTGCTAGAAGATCTATTGTTTGACAAACTTGAGTCAGTTGGAAGTTTAGATCGGTGCATCAATCGAAACTAGAACCAGCTTCAAGACGAAGTCACTAGCCAGACCGAGCGATGGATTGATTGTGTCGGAAAAAATTGAGTATCTGCTTTTTGATGTCGAGAGTGTTGCCGACGGGCAATTGATTTCGGACGTTCGCTACCCTGGTGAAGGGCTGGAGCCAGCCGATGCGATCGAGAAGTACCGGCAAGAGAGGCTGGAGCAAACTGGCAGCGACTTTATTCCTTACACGCACCAGATTCCTGTAAGCGTTGTCGTTGCCAAGGTCACGCAGGAAGGTCGGCTCGTTGACATCGTGGCCTTGGATAGTCCGCAATACCGACCGCACGTAATCACGAAGCACTTCTGGGTCGGTTGGGAAAAGTATGCTCGCCCGACGCTGGTAACATTCAACGGTCGTACCTTTGATGTTCCGATTTTGGAGCTGGCCGCCTATCGATTCGGCATCAGCATACCTGGTTGGTTCAGTGGCGAACGAAGCTATGAACAGCCACGGAATCGCTACAACGTCAAATCGCACTTCGATTTGCAAGACTTGCTAACGAACTATGGTGCGTCCAGGTTTAACGGTGGTTTGAACTTGGCCGCCATGACACTCGGCAAGCCCGGCAAGATGGACGTCAGCGGCGACATGGTTCAAGATCTGTACAACGAAGGTCGTTTGGACGAGATCAACGAATACTGCAAGTGCGATGTGCTGGATACGTACTTCGTCTTTCTTCGCTGTAAGGTGGTCACCGGTCAGCTGTCGCTGGAGGAGGAGAAGGAGCGTGTGGCCGAGGTCAAGGAATGGCTAGAAGATCACTCCGATGAATCGGATGCTTTCGCTGCATACCTCGAACGCTGGGGCGACTGGGATAACCCATGGGAATCCGATGAGCCAGAAAGCTCGGACGAAGCCGAGGGTGAGTGTCAACAAACTTAACCGATTGCTATCTGGCGTCCGCTAATTCGCCGTGCGTTTGCGTTTAACGCCCGCCGTTCGACGCGTTCACAGAATGTGCTGCGGCAACAGCACACTTCATCTAGAAGGACTTCCCCTCGTTGCTGTAAATTGCTCCCATGAGCACAGCATCAAAGAGCTACAAAGCATCGGATATCGTGGCGTTGGAGGGACTGGATCCCGTTCGGAAACGCCCCGGCATGTATATCGGCGGAGTTGGGACCACCGGGCTTCACCACCTCGTGTGGGAAATTCTCGATAACTCGGTCGACGAAGCCATGAATGGCCATGCGACCGAAATCCAGGTGACGCTTCACAAAGACGGTCAGACGGTCACGGTGTCGGACAACGGTCGTGGCATTCCCGTTGATAAGCATCCGAAAACGAAGAAGCCTGCGCTCGAAATGGTGCTGACCATTTTGCATGCGGGTGGCAAGTTCGAAGGCAAGAACTACAAGACATCTGGTGGACTGCACGGTGTTGGAGCATCCGCCGTCAACGCGCTTTCGAAAAAGCTCGTTGCTGTCGTGAAACGCGATGGTAGCCAGCACCGGATGGAGTTTTCCAAAGGGAAAACGATTGGCAAGCTGCAAAAGGCGAAGGCGAAAGTTCGTGGCACGGGTACAACAATCACGTTCACTCCTGATCCCACGATTTTTCCAAAAACTGAGTTCGATGCCGGAACGATTCGCAAGCGGTTGGAAGTAACAAGCTTCCTCCACAAAGGCGTAAAGGTCACGTTCAACGACGAGGTAAACGGCGCGAAGGAAACGTTCCACCACGCGCAGGGTATCGTTGATTACTTGGCGAAAGTCATCAAAGAACGAAACACCAACGCGATTCACGAGTCTCCGTTTACCTTGACAAAAGATGATGGCGAACGCATCGAACTGACGCTGCAGTGGACGGAGTCTACGGACGAACATGTGCGTTCGTATGTCAACGGTATCCCGACGGGTAGCGGCGGAACGCATGAGAAGGGATTCCTGGCAGGGCTGACGAAAGCCGTCCGCAACTACGTTGATACACACGGGCTCATTCCGCGTGGCGTGAAGATTTCGCATGAGGACATTCGCGAAGGATTGGTCGCGATCGTATCCGTGTTTGTGGCCGACCCGCAGTTTCAGGGGCAGACAAAAGATCGGCTGAACAACCCGGAGATTCAGCCTGTCGTAGATGGTGCCGTCCGTCCCGGTCTCGAACAATGGCTTAACAGCAATCGCACGACCGCGGAATCAATCGTGGCGCGTATCATTGCCGCAGCTCGCGCGCGAGCCGCGTCGCGAGCAGCCTCCGAAGCTGTCTCGCGAAAGACTCCCACCTCCAGGGCGATGTTGCCTGGCAAGCTAAGCGATTGTCTCAATTCCGGCAAAGCAAACTCAGAATTGTTCATCGTGGAGGGTGACTCGGCCGGTGGTACGGCCAAGCAAGCACGCGACCGAAATTACCAAGCGATTCTTCCCCTGCGCGGAAAGGTGCTGAATACGGAAACAGCATCGCTGAAGAAGGTGATGGACAACAAAGAGCTGCAGGATGTCGTGACAGCACTTGGTTGTGGAATTGCTAAGACATTTAATGTCGCCCGACTTCGCTACGAGCGAATTATCCTGCTGGCGGATGCTGACTCGGACGGACACCATATCACCACACTCATGTTGACGTTCTTCTACCGGCATCTCCCGGTGTTGATTGGAGAGGGAAAAATCTTCATCGCTGTTCCTCCGCTTTATCGGATTGATGTTGGCAAAGAGCGATTGTGGGCGGCCGACGAAGCCGACAGAGAGCGGATGCTAGCAAACGCTGATGGTCGTTCGACGCCAGAGATTACGCGTTTCAAGGGGCTGGGAGAAATGCCGCCCAAGGATCTCTGGGAGACGACACTGAATCCGAAAACCCGTCGCCTCCTGCGTGTGGATATCGATGACCAGTTGGAAACCGATCGCGTGATGAGCGACTTGATGGGTAGAGATGCGTCGGCACGATTTCGCTTCATCATGGACCGCGCCGAAGATGCTGATGACATTGATGTTTAGTGTTTCGGTGCCGCTGCCATTGTTGTCGGATTCGCCGGCTGGGTGACCGTTAGGTGCCCGCTTAGACCGGCTGTAACAGGCGAAATGGTTATCTTGTGGCCAGCATCGCTAGCTGATTGCTACCTCTCCTGCACTCCAAAAAATTGGCTTGATCCATAGTGTGGTTTCAACCGAAGGAAAGTGCAGCACGAGCTTGCGCCGATTGCGTGGCTTCGTGTTCCCACCTAAACCACCCACCATAAAGACCCAACTCGGTGACGGTCGCGACGATTTCCGTTCTCGCCAACCGAAGCTTGATGACGCTGAAGGGAGCGCAACCATGGCGCGAGTTTTCACAGCACTCATGTCGTTCGCTGCTGTTTTGATTTTGTCGAACGTCGTATCTGCTCAAGGCCTGCAAGGGGCATGTTCTGGAGACTGTGTCGACGGACAGGGCAGTTGCTGCCCTTGGAATCGGCCTTACACGGAAGAGTCTCAGCCTGACGTTTTCTATGACTTTTACCAGCCGGGCAACGGAGGCGTTCCAGCGCGTGCATTCCCTGCACCGTTTCCAACGCCAACGCTCGCTGGTCGCACCTACACCACCTATCAGCCATTCATGCCGAACGAGTGGCTCTACATGCACCATCGCACCTATCACCAGCACTACAACATGGGCATGGGCGTCAATCGCACCAAAGTAATTTGGCACGGTACACCCATTCGAACGGAGTTGATGGGCGTACGGAAGTTCTTCTCGCTGGCTCGTTAGAGGAAGTAGCTTCGCAACTCAACCCAGGCCGATGTGAATCGGCAATAACCAATCAAGCACAACGAATTCGAGAGAACAATGATCCGTCGATTTTCACTTGTGTTCCTTTGCGTCGCTCTGCTCTCAGGATCTGCGATGGCGACAAAGGGCCGACAGTACTTGAAGATGTACTCCAACTACAGCCGCGCTAGTCGATGGCACAATGCCAACACACAGTGGCATGGATCCTATGCACATCCCTACTGGCGTCAGCCAATGGCGATGATTGTGCCACCGAATGCGAACATGCAAACCAGCTACAGCTGGGGCGTAGGACGCACGCGAATGGTTCCGACCTACCACCAATTCACCCGGCCATACGTTGCCCCGGGCGGCGGTGGCGAAGGTTCGATGGCCCCTAACTGGCCAGTGAGCACAGGACACCAAGGCGTCTACTATATCCGCGGACCTTGGTAGACCCCCTTCACCACATTGAGTGTGGTGAGCAAGAGATTTCCCCTTTCCCCTGCTAAAAAAGGCAGCTCGATGGCCGAGCTGCCTTTTTTGTTTTCAAGTTCGTTGTCGTGAACGATTTCGACACGACGTGTGGCTGATGTTAGTCCTTAAGGACGAAAGTCAGCTTCATGTTCACTCGGTAGGTCGAGATCTTTCCGTCCTCGACGTCTACCTTCATGTCTTGAACCCACGCGCCGGTGATTCCATCCAACGTTTTGTTGGCTCGCTTGATCCCATTTTCGATCGCGTCTTCAAAGCTCTTGTCCGACGACGATGTGATTTCTGTAACTTTTGCTACGGACATCTCAGTCTCTCCTTAGTTGTGGGTATGCCCCGGTTTCGTAAACCAGCCTGCAACCAATGCGATTGCATGACTTTGGTTCGTTTGTTTCGTGACGGCAGTTAGCCTTCTTCGATCGTGAGACTCTTTACCTGCACGGGTGTCGCTGGGCGATCGTTTGCGCCTGTTGGAGTATTCTCGATCTGAGTGACGACATCCATGCCTTCGGTGATGCGTCCGAAGACTGGGTGCTTGGATGGTCCTCCTGTGAACCAATCGAGGTAGTCGTTGTGGGTCACGTTAATGAAGAATTGGGATCCGCCGCTATTGGGTTGTCCCGTGTTGGCCATGGACAGGGTGCCCGGCTCGTTGGACAGCTTTGCATCTTCTGGATGTTCGTCTTGGATGCAACCGCTTGGTGGTCCACCCGTTCCGCAGCGATTGCTGTTTGGGTCTTTACTGTGGGGACAGCCAAATTGGATCATGAATCCGCTGATCACTCGATGAAAATGGAGTCCGTCGTAGTAGTTGGACTTCGCCAAATCAATGAAGTTTTGAGCCGTGATAGGCATCTTATCTAGATAGATCTCGGCCTTAAACGTACCGAGCGAAGTGTCGAAAGTAGCAACTGGGTTGGCCACGTCGTGTCCTTTTTTGGCAAGTGAATGCATTCTGTCGCCACGGGAAAACGCTCCCGCAATATCAGCGATCGATCAATTTAACAGAATTCCTGATCCGATGGATCTAGCGCTTTGGCCGGTAGAGAAAGTCGCCGGCGACCTGAGGATCGCGTTGCGTACGCCGTAGAAGTGCGTCGTCGCGTGCTGGGCTCGTCGAGAAAGAAGATGAGAACGGCCGAACGCACGGCCGTTCTCTTATTTGCCACAAAATCTACTTGGCAGCCGGCTTCTTGCGACCCTTCTTCCAGGATGGCTTGCCTTGCTTGCGACGATTGAAGCTGCGAGGCTTCTCGTCAAACTTGTTGCCGCCCCCCCGGATTTTCCATTCGCGGATTCGCAATGGTTGGCCGGCCACGCGAAGCTGTTGTAGACCTCGGATCACGTCCTGCGACAATCCAGCGGGCAGATCGACCGTGCTGTAGTTGGTGTTGATATCAATACCACCTATATCCGAACCGCGAAGGTCCGATTCGCTGGTGATGGCACCAACGATGTTGCCAGGCTTTACGCCGTGCGTGTAGCCAACTTCGATGCGGTACTTGACCATGTCTTCGGAATTGCGTCGAGGCTTCGAGTCTCGGCGTCGATCACGTCCTTGGTCACGCCCGCGATCTCTTCCGCCATCTCGACCTCGGTCGCCACGACTGTCGTTGTCCCGTCGGTCGAATCGCTGGTTGCGGGATCCTCGATCGGATCTGTCGTCACGATCTCGGTAGCGACGGTTCCCGCGGTCATCACGTCGCCGTCCACGTTCTGGTCGACCACGATCGCGTCCGCCGGATGAGAACTTCGAGTCACCCTCAACATCGCGACGCTGCATAATCATGCGTGCAAGTCCAGCAGCCACCTGCTCAAGTTCGATTTCAGGGTTCTCAATCAGGAACTTTTGAATGATGGCAGCGATGCTGTCTAGGTCGCCCTTCGCAAGCTCTTCTTTCAGGCTCTTCTGAAGAACTCCAGCCCGTTGAGCTTCGATTTCTTCGTTAGTTGGCTGAAGCATCCACGTGATTTTTTGTCCGGTCGTTCGTTCGACATATTGCAGTTGTCGTCGCTCGCGAGGACTAATGAACACGATGGCGTGGCCTTCGCGTCCAGCTCGTCCCGTTCGGCCGATGCGGTGAACGTAGGCTTCGGTGTCGGCGGGAAAGTCATAGTTGATTACGTGCGTAATGCGGTCAACATCTAAACCTCGGGCGGCAACATCTGTGGCGACCAAGATGTTCAATTGGCCAGACTTCAATCGCTCAACGGTTCGTTCTCGCTGCTGTTGCGCCATGTCGCCATTGAGCGCGGATGCTTGGAAGCCTCGCTGGCAAAGCGTTTCAGCCAAGCGAGACGACATCTCTTTCGTCTTTACGAAAACGATGACGCCATCTGTCTGCTCTGATTCAAGAATTCGCGACAGCAGCCGAAGCTTTTCACGGGGCGACACCAAGCAAGCTCTCTGGTGCACCGAAGCCGTTGTCAGTGTGTCTTGCGTTGCCGAGATATTGGCGGGATCGTTCAAGTACAGTTCGACGATCCGCGTGAGCTTCTGGGGCATAGTCGCGGAGAACAGCAGCGTCTGCCGCTCATCCGGTGCCTCACCTAGGATCCACTGAACGTCGTCAGCAAAACCCATGTTCAGCATTTCGTCTGCTTCGTCGAGCACGAATGAATTCAGATTTCCGAGTTGCAGGTTCCCACGCTTGATATGGTCGATAACGCGCCCCGGTGTTCCCACGACGATATGGGAACCACGCTTCAATTGCGCGATTTGAATCCCATAACTCTGTCCGCCGTAGATTGTGGCGATACGAACGTTGGGGATGTTTTGGGCATAAATCTCGAATGCCTGCGCGACTTGGATAGCCAGCTCACGTGTTGGAGCCAAGACGATGACCTGAGGCGCGCGCAGTTTTGTGTCGATCTTGCACAGCAATGGCAGAGCGAAAGCGGCCGTTTTTCCGGTGCCGGTATTCGCTTGGCCGATGACGTCGCGGCCTTCCAAGATCAACGGGATCGTTTGTGCTTGGATTTCAGTGGGTGTCTCGTAACCTTCCGCCACGACTGCCTCAAGCACTTGGGGCAGCAGATTAAGGTCGGCGAATTTCAACGCATCCTCACTGGCACCGGCCAGTTCATCGGTTGTTGGTTCGGCGTCGGAGATTTCTACGGTATTCATGCAAACACAATACGAAGTTTAGTAACAGGTAACTCGATACGAACGGTGTGGCATTGACTGGCAACGGTCGTGGACATGTGGAGTGACCACGTACACACGGAATCGAGAATGACTTGCGTGGTGAGGGAAACTCGCTGCTCTGGTGCCTTGGCGAGTTTCAGAACGAGCTGTACGGGGTTACTGATTGCCCCCGGCTTACGGCCGTTCGTTCTTAGTCCGCTTTGCAAACATCTTGTCGGCAACATCCAAGCAATATTGGTTTCGTTGCCGACGTCAGACCGGATCCAACAGAATTACCGCGGATCGTTTGTTTGGCTGACCCCTAAACCTATCCCAAGACACGTCTTAAGACGAGGGCTAACTTTTAAAAAGCGGACAAGTCGCAACGAGCCAGCCGAAGAATACCGGACGAGCGCCAAACCTTAGCGGATGAGAAACCTTGACACTTGATGAGGAAACTTGGTTCACGCTCACTCGGTTTGCTGGCTGCTACAGGTTGCCCCGGCCCCCGCTGTTCTAGACCGACCGCTCTTGGTGTCGGCAATCCATCGCGTGAAAAGCAAATTCTTGCCAAGAATACTAAGTGTCATCCGAATTAGGGTGAGTTAGGAACTTTTGCGTCGGGAATGCACGCAAAGCTTCCCAAATCCCTCCTGTCGCCCGCGAGCCCGGAATCGTCTTAGGCTGCAAAGTGCGTCCCCAACACGCTGCTGGATGAGACAACCCTGATTCGCATTCGGAAACGTTCAACGAGTTAGCGAGGTAGAATAGTAGTGGCCTCGCTCTAGCCATAAATTGTATTTAGCTTGGGGCCATACGAACACGAACAGGATGGTGTACGTCGCTGGCCGGCCAACGAAGCACCCATGTCCGCCAGTACCACGCCAACCGCAGCTCGACCTCGTTCCATCCTTAGCCCACACGTTCCTCCGCAGTTCGACGTGAACCTAAGAACCAAACCAAAGAAGTTCAGGTACTCGCCGGGAGATCGGCCGCTGCCTGATTTTGTGATTCAACGGGGCGTCGGAATAGGCGGATTCGGCGAGGTCTATTGTGCAACGACGGAAGCCGGCAAAGAGGTGGCGCTGAAGCGTATTCAGCGAAACCTAGACATCGAATTGCGAGGCGTGCGTCAGTGTCTGAATCTCCGGCACCCGAATCTTGTCGAGCTCTATGATGTTCGGCACGACGCCGAGGATACGCCTTGGGTTGTTATGCAGTTCATTGGCGGAGACTGCCTGAACGACGTCGTCCACCGAAATCCAAACGGTCTGTCGGACTCTGTCATTCGACATTGGTTCAAGGGGATCGCCGCGGGCGTCCTCTATCTGCATGACAATGATGTTGTGCATCGCGATCTCAAGCCGGGCAATATCTTTCTGGACAATGGGATCGTCAAGATTGGTGACTATGGCCTGGCGAAGCTGATTAGCGAAAGTCAGGGCAGCGGCCAAACGGAGAGTGTTGGCACCTTCCATTACATGGCGCCTGAAATTGGACGAGGGAAATACGGCCGTCGCATCGACATCTATGCGTTGGGCATCATGTTGCACGAGATGGTGACAGGCGATGTACCTTTCAATGGGGAGAGCAGCCAAGAAATTATCATGAAGCATCTGACCAGTGAGGTTGATGTTTCGGGGATTTCGGAGCCTTATCGAACCACCATTCGACGTGCACTCGCGAAAGATCCCGATCGGCGTTATTCGACCGTCGACGCGATGTTGGCTGACCTTGAATACGAAGCCGGCTACTTTGAAGCGGACGACCTTGCGAAGACTCAGGCACGCCCTGTCCCTGGAGATCCGCAGCTCGATACGGCTATCGAGGTTACCGCCGTAACGGACGTGATCCAACCCGGTTTGCCGGCACCCATAGATCGACCGATCGTCAACGCACAGGCGATTGCCGAACAGTCGACGTTGGGTGACGAACCCGTGTCACGCTATATCCATTCGTCGCTGCAAGAATTACGAACGGCGTGGGATGATGCAAACTTCAATACACCCACCAAGTTCATCCTGCTGCTGATCGCAGTGTTGCTTTTTGTGGTGAACGCAAACTACATCGTTCCCATTTCGTTTTTTGCGGGAACGGTTTACGCGGGCTACCTGTTGGTTTGGATGTTGCTGGCACCAACGAAGCCGCGGATATCAGACCGCTATGATCTGGAGGATACTGCTCCGCTGAAACCGGTCGACAACCAAAGGGCACTGCGAAAGCAATTCGGCTCTGGCAAGGCTGTTATCGCAAGAGAGATCTTTCGTGCTCGTGCCAAGACTGTTCGCGGCCAAGAGCTTGTCGGATCGTTGCTGCTTTCGACCCTGGTTGTCGCTGTGTTGACGGTCCTGATGTTGATTGTTGGTACGACGGGCGTCGAAAACGATCCGTATGTCTGGGCGCCAACCTTGGCCTGGATGGGCACAACAAGTCTGGTAGGGACGTGGATTGTGCTGATCCTGGGAAAGCTGTTCGAAGGCCGTGAGGGTGACCTAGCGCACTACGCAGGTTTGCGATGCTGGTGGTTGGAATGCTGCTGGGAGCAGTCGCAACTGGCCTGTCGAATTGGCTGCTATTCGAGCCGACCTACTTTCTAGCCACGCGGCCTGTCTTTGGCGGTGCGTCAACGATCTTGTACCAGCCGAACGGGCTGCCGAGGTTACTTGGTGCTGTTGGCTATTTTGGTCTGATGATGTCCATTCTTCGTTGGTGGAAGCTCACGGATCCACTGCGCGAAACGCGATTGAGCATGCTTACTTCGGTAGGTGTCGTGGCTTCGGCAATCGTCATTCATTTTGTACTGCCTTACCCGAGAGGCTTTTTGATTGCCGCAACGATCGCGATGGCGGTTCAGATTTCGGCGCCCTGGTTGAGCACTTCGCAGCGACAGAAACTCGTGGATGCCGGTGCACCGTTAGTCTCTGCTCCGAAGGAGGACTAGAAGAATGACGCTAAAAGCAATCGCGATTGGCATCCTAGTTCTGATGGGCCTCTCGTCTGTCATGAAGCCTAAGTCGTTTCGTCTGCTATTAGGTGGCCTCGGCGCACTCTGTATGGCCGTTCTCTTCACGCTGGTCGTGAATCGACCTGCCAGCGATGAGACAGCCACGCCAACGTTAACGACAAAGGTTCAACGGGCGTTCGGTTTGCAGCCCAATTGGACGGAATCCGCGACCAGGAGATCGAGAACGATCCTTGAGGACTACCAGGAGGGTAAGTTAACCGATCCCAGCATTAATGATCTTGTGCCACAAGCATCGGGACAACCAACGCCGGCGAAACCGACGCCACAACGCAAGCGGTTCTTCATCTCAAAGAACCCAATCAGAATCAATCGTTCTGATCTGGACCCTCAGGAATTCGTCGAACAGATGCAGATTCGCATCAATGAGTACCTCGAGCAGCATCGCAAGAACTACAACGATGTCGGCGTCGAGCAACTCACTCACAGAAACCTGGATCCTCGTCTCATTCAGGGACGTCTCGCAAAGATGGAAGATGGGTCTGAAGCGATCTTCTTGGTGTTCGACGAAAAGTATGTGGAGCACGTTCGTGCAAAAGGTCTTCACGTTCTGATGAAGGAGCGATTGAAGTTGCTGGCACGCGTGATTGCTGGTGCTGGCGCTGTTCTGCTTCTCGCGTTCGGCACGTTAAAGACCATCAATCGCCGCAACGAACCAATGCATGTGCAGGACTACTTGCAACAGAGCGATATCTCGATGGTGTAAAAGTAGTGGATCGCTCCGTCGATCCAACTCCCGAGATCCTCACGAGGCAAAGCCTCGTATAATGCTCAACCATCGAGTTGGACTGACGGAGCGGTCCACTACAATCGCCAGAGTCCCAGTCGACACGTCCGTAGTACACTCCCAGCAACTTACTTGTGTTCCGAATGAGGCTGCTATGAAACGCTTGGGAGTGTCGCTCGTTGAACTGCTTGTTGTGTTGGCCATCCTCGCTGGCATGATCGGATTGCTACTTCCGGCCGTCCAAAGTGCTCGTTCTGCCGCCCGAAGGTCTGTTTGTCAGAACAATCTTCGCCAGCTTTCATTGGCGGCTCAAAACCACCTGGAACTGGGAAACAAATTGCCGCTTCCCAGTGAATCGTGGACCGTGACGCTGCTTCAGTGGATGGAGGAGCGACCGTTGATGGAGAAGATCAAACAGGGCAACCTTAAAATTGCCGACGAAGCGCGACCGCCGATTTTCCGATGTCCTTCACAGCCAGACCTGCCCGTTTCAAATTCCAGTGCTCGGACATCGCACTACACGATGCAAGTTGTGAGGGCCCGCAAGGGAAGGGCTTATGCTGGGTTTCGTGATCGAATCGATCAGTTTAGGGGCCTTACTTTGCGTCCCTGGTACGAGGGGCCAATGGAACCGATGCAGCCAAAGTCCGATACTGCCTCCGACGGCCCCCACGACGGACTATACATGCACTCGAACTGAGCCGAACTAGCGAACTTTGCTGCGGGAGATCTCGTATTGGCGATCAGTAGCCGTCTGACGTCGTTGAGATAGTATGATGTGCAGATCAGTGGTTGCGAGCTAGGCTCAGCAACTTCGCCTCCCAGCCCCAGCTACCGAGTAGCCCACCGAAGTCGCGTTGTTCGATCGGAGACAGGTGATATGACAATCAGTCGACGCAAATTCCTGAATAGAAACCTAGTGGCCGCGTCACTGGCGACAGTCAGGCCAGCATTCATAGACCGTGCAGTCGCTGACTCGGCAGCGGCAAAAGCAGGTTTGAAAGAGAAGCTCGCAGCGAAAAGCTGGACCCAGTTCCGCGGTGACGCATTCGCTACCGGGGTGGCGGAGTCCAAGTTATCGGATGATCTAAAGCTGCTTTGGAAATACGAAGTCGACGGCGGAGCATTCGAGTCAACGCCCGTTGTGCTGGACGGCACCTGCTACGTGCCTGACCTGGACGGGTATTGGCATGCCATTGGCCTGGCTGATGGAAATCTGAAGTGGAAAAAGAAGACGAAGGCCTTCGCCTTTGCTGCTTCGCCCGCCTTCCGCGATGGCAAGCTGTTCGTTGGTGATATCGACGGCTACTTTTACTGCTACAGCTTGGATGGCGAAGAAGAATGGAAGTTCGAAACGGGGGCGGAGATCAATTCGAGCGCTACGTTCTACGGCGACAATGTGCTCTTCGGATCACAAGATGCGACCTTGTACTGTTTGGATCGGAAGACCGGCAAAGAAGTTTGGAAGATTCAGGTTCCCGATCAAATTCGTTGTTCGCCAACAGTTGTCGAAGACAAGTCGTTTGTGGCGGGCTGTGATGGGCATCTGCATATCATTGACTTGAAGGCGGGGAAGGAAGTTGCTTCGGTTGAGATCGATGCACCAACCGGAGTCACGCCGGCGGTTGTAGGAGACCACGTCTACTTTGGAACGGAAGCCGGCGAAGTCTTCAAAATAGATTGGCGCAAAGCTGAAACAGTTTGGCGCTTTGTGGAAAAGAGACGACGCGAGATACGAAGCTCTGCAGCCGTGACAGACAAGATCGTGGTCGTCGGATCACGCAGCAAAAACGTGTACGGCATCGATCTAGAAACGGGCAAAGAGGCGTGGAAGTTCACGTGTCGACGCAGTGTTGAATCGTCTCCTGTCATCGCTGGCGATCGCGTCTTTGTTGCCTCCACGGATGGTCGCGTTTACTTGCTAGATCTAAAGACGGGTAAGCAGATCTGGAAGAAGGAAACGGGAGACAGTTTCACCGCGTCTCCGGCAGTTGTCGACGGAAAACTGTTGATACCCAGTGGCGACGGTGTCGTTTACTGCTTCGGAGCCGCAGCGAAAACTTAGGCCAAGTTCGTTCGCCGGCTCGTTTGGCCAATTCGTTCGGTTTCGAGTCGCTTATGTGGTGGTTTTTCAGGGGACGGCCGAGTTCTGGCCTCCTTCGCAGCGCAGCCATATTCGGCTGGCGCCGGCCTTATTCCGTCACAAAACGCAATCGAATGTTGCCCGCCGCAACGACAAGAGGTCGTAGCTTGTTTCGTGCTCGCGGCGCCTCGTTAATTTCTTCGTCTGACAGATAACCGTTCGGGACGCCTTTTCTCGACATCGACAAGCCCGGTTGTCATAATTGTGCGATTGGGCAGCTCGCTCTCCATTGGAACAGAACAGGTATCGTCATGCGAACGGTCGTCGCAGCATCGCGAATTTCAACGCTCTCCTTTGTCTTACTCGGCATTCTTCTTTTGACGGGATGCGGTGGCGGAGGTTCAAATGAACCAGAAGCATATACGAAGGATACCGGTCCACCCGAGGAAGGCATGGTGTGGAATGAGGCAGGCCAGTTCTGGGAGTTTCCTCAAGGTGGTGGCGGATACGATCGTGAATCCGGTGGCTATGGCGACGGATACGCGGACGACGACTATGGCGATGGCTACGCCGAAGACGATGCGTCCAGCGACGAAGTGCCTGATCAAGGCTACGCAGACGACGATACAGACAGTGATGATGGCTATGGAAATGATCCGTACGCTGCCACTAGCGGAAGTGCAGACGACTCTGTGGATGACGGCTACGGAGCAAGCGAGCAGGGCGGCGATAGTTACTCTTTAACCAGGCCAGACGATTTAGACGAACAGCGGGCTCGTGAGCGTGCACAGTTTGCCGCCAGGAACGAAGGCTACGAATCTGGATACGCTGATTCGGACGGCGGCTACGGTGCCCCCGCGGGTAACGCAGGCGGAGGCGGGAGCGGCTTCTTTGCTGAGAAGATCGAGCCTCTACTGAGATCACACTGCTACAACTGCCATGGCGGCGGTCCGCGAGGAAGTAAAGGCGATCTGGAGTTGCATACGCCCGATGCCATTAGTCAGTCAGGGATGGTGAAAGCCTATAAGCCTGACGATAGCGAACTCTACTATCGCATTAGCATGGACCCCGGTGATGCAGATCGAATGCCCCCTAAAGGAAAAGGCCTCAGTACTCAGGAGGTAGCGCTCTTCAAGAAGTGGATCACGGATGGCGCTAACTTTGGCGGCGACGGTGGTGGCCGCGGAGGCGGTGGATACGGGGACGGCTATGGTGGATCCGACCCATATGCGAACAACGGACGTGGTGGCGGACGCGATCGAGGCGACAGCTATGACGACGATGACGAAGGCTACGGTGCCGCGGATCGTGAACCTGCTCCGCCAAAGAATCTGGCCGAAGCGGCGAGTGTCTCATTCCAACGTGGAAACGATCTGGATGCGATGAACCAACTCTACGCACAGTCGCTGTTAAACGACTCGCCTGCCGCGAAGTCTGTGTTGGAGCAATATCGTTTTCTTCCGGCGCGGCGACGCGGAACATTGGCTGTTCGTTGGGGCATCGGCGTCACGCATAAAGCCAAGTACGACCATGAACGTCGCCCGGCCCCTCCAGGAGTCAACCAAGACATTCGTGGGTTGGACGACGATGACGAAGCCGAAGACCTGTATTCCGATCTGCCATTCAGCAACGAAACGCTGGATTACTACACCGGCGATATCGGTGACGAGATCCTTTTGCGTCTGCAGCTCCGAATCGAGGAAGGTTTTTATGGCGAGGTTCTAAAGGCTGAGCTGGCCAAGCGTCTGTCACGCGGGGATGACGACGATTCCTACGGTGATGAATACGGGGACGGCGGCTATGGCGGCGGCCGCGGTGGTCGTGACGGCGGCTATGGCAGATCAGGTGGCTACGGCGGAAGAGGCGGTGGCGGATCCTCGGGCGACAAGCCGGACGGTGAACGCATTGCTCAAATCATGCCTGGCGTCGTCATGCTAGGGGAAGCTAGTCGCAAGAAGCTATTCGACCGCGCAGAAGAGCAAGGCGTCGATATGCTGATTCTGATCGATTGTACTTCCGAGTCGAATAAAAGGATGGGTCGGGTTACGTCCGAATATCGCGTTCGGCTCTATGATGTCGCCGCACAAAGCGTTCAGTTAGCGGGCACGAATCGGATTAAGAATGTCGACGTGCAAAAGGCTCGCGCGAAGGACCCCGAGGACGACTCGATCATCAAAGAGATAACGAAGATCTTCACGGTTGCTGATACCGGTGCGGTGATCAAGGACAAGAAGGTCCGTCCGTACAAGTTGATTGAGTTTCCTAGTACGACAGAAAGTGCCAAGAAGAGCATCTTGAGCACGGCGATCGCTCTTGTGAAGAACAAGGATGTGAGTCCGCTCGCGAAGCTTAGCGAGTTGAAGTTCTATCAGAGTCGGGGCCTGCTGAGCCAAGCACACGCTGCTGCGGCGATGAAGAAGGTCGCCCCGCAGCGAGCAGGAAAGTTGGCGACGGTTTCCGACGAGGGAGAATTGCGAACGTTGCTGTCGGAATGGCTCGTTGTTGATGAGCCAGTGGATGATTCGGATGACGACGAAGACGAAGAGGACGACGCGCCACGCAAGCGAAGTCGCACATTCCGATAGTCGATAGCCTTTGCCCTTGGTTTATTTAACTGCTGGGCAACTTAAGCTCTCACCAAAAGTTAAGAGGCACGACCGTCGTTGGCGATCGTGCCTCTTGTTGTTTTTGAAAGTCAGTGCGTTGACTAACGAAGCGTTCTTGGGAACTGATACTTGTCGCCAACGGCCAGTACGAGTTGCTCGTCCGTTTCCGTTGCTTCCGAGGTCGCACTAGCCAGTTTCACAGTTGGCGACTGCAGGTTGGGCTTGCGAGTCGTGGTTTGTGCACCTTGAAACGACTGAGTCGATCCTGGCAAGAACGGAGTGGCCGTTCGGAAGGCCGGTCCATCCGTCGCCGGTGGAATGTTGTAGTTCGACGGTGCTGCAGCGGGATTCGATGTCGCCGACGGCTGATTCATTTGTTGTGGCGAAAACCGATTTGCGGCTCCCTTGATCTGTGATCCAGGAACAACGTACGGGTTAGGCGTCGTGGTTGACGGATAACTCGGTGCCATCGGGGCACTCACGTTTTGCATGGCTCGGTTCGCAGTCGACGTTGCCCCAGCGAATTTTTGTTGGGCATTGCCCAATGCTGCGGCAGCACTTTGGAAGGTGCTGTTGTTGCTGACAGAGTTTGCGACCGAACCAGCAAAGTTTGAAGCCTGGTTCTGAGCAGCATTCACGGCTGAGTTTGCGTATTGTCCAACAGCGTTCTTGGCCTGCTGGTACTGCGAAGCAACAGACTGTTCAAGGTTCTGCTTGGCTTGGCCGTAGGTGTTGGTGACGGCCTGTTCAGCTTTCTGCTGTGCCTGTTGAGCATACGTTTGGAACTGACCGACCGCTTGCTGCTGAATGTTTCCGGCAGCATTGTTCAGCGAGTTGCTCGCTTTGTTTTGAACAGCGTTGGTTGCGTTCTTTGCAAACTGATTGAATTGGTTGGCCACTGCGTTGGTGGCCTGGCCAGCCTGAGCACTGAGGCTTTGAGCTGCGGCATTGGCGTTTCCGGCGATAGCCTTCTTCGCGTCTGCAATCGACTGGGTGGCCGCTTGCGACAGACCTTGTGTCGCTTGGCCGAAGCCTGCCGTCGGTTGTGCAGCATTGCTTCCGAACGTGCCGTTATTCGTAACGCTGTTAACAGCGGACTTAGCAGTATTGGCAAACTGGTTTGCCGTTGTTGCTGCGTAGTTGCCAAAGTTCGGAGCAGGTTGCGTCGACTTGGGCGGAGCTAAGCTTTGGGCTGTGTTGGCCGCATTATTTGCGAATTGGCCAAGAGCGTTTTGTGCAGAGTTGACTGCTGTATTGGCCTGAGCTTTAGCGCCAGCGGCAAAACGGTTGTAGGTCTGCTGAGTACCGTTTTGAATCTGGTTGGCCGCATTGTTTGCAAACTGATTCGTTTGTTGTGCGGCATTGGCCAGCTGGTTGCCGAAGCCGTTGGCATTCGATGTGGCGTTGTTGGCGACATTGTTTGCCGCGTTATTCAGCGATCCCGCCAGCTGATTGGCGTTGGCGTTGAATCGATTCGTCGTGGCCGCTGCGGTGTCCTTGGCGTTAGCGACGGCATTGTTTAAGCCGTTAACAAGGCCGCCTTTGGCACTGGCGACTTTTTCCGAAGCAGTCGTCGCGGCTTGTGAAAGCTTGTCGTTAGCTGTCGTTGCGTAGTTGTTGTTGAACTTGGGCGTCGAGTAGCTGCCTGGCTCAAACTTTGGCAGTGACTGACTGGCTGTCTGAGCAACTTTTGTCGCGGTATCGTTGATCGCTTTTGCTGGCGATTCGAATCGATTGCCTGACGCGTATCCGTATGGCGACTTGGATTCGCTGTCGCCTGAGCCAGATGATGGACTGACGTACGGTTTGCTATTGGTCGCTGGCTTGTAAGGTTCGTACCCGAGGTCGTAACCGTTCTTGGCGAACTTCTCGTCACCACCACTGGCCGCTGCGAATTTTGGAGCCGACTTAGGGCTCTCAACATCGTAGGGACCTGTTTGTGGAGCGCCGAATTTGGGTTTGCTATCCTTCGCCGTGGCGTTCAAAGACTTGGGTGGCCCATACTTGCCGTACGCGGCTGCGTATTTGGATCCTAATTCAGATCCACTGTCGTTGGACTTAGGCATGTAAGGCGACGCATCAAATCGATCGGCGTCGGCGCCGTCCAATTTGGAGGCAACTTTGTCGAAGGATCGAGATGCCGAGCCACGCAGTTGGTCACTGCTTGCAATCCCCGATACTCCTGGACCCGAGGTTGGATCACTTGGGTCTGTGGGCTCCGCGAGTTCGGATGGACGAGGTAATCCAGGGGCCGGTTCGTACTTTGCCCATTGCTCATCGCTACGATTCATCCACCCCAGGCCAGGGATTCTTGCAAGGCCGTCAGTCGCCGTGCGGCAACCGGTGAAGCAAAACGCAGACGCTACGGTGAGGAGCACGAAGCTCGAATGACCAAATCGCTTTGGCATGATTTCATCCCTGAAAGAGAGACTGCGCGAATCCGTCGCGCACTGCTGTGCTGGCACGAAACGGCGGTACGATTCACCGAACCGCCAAGTCCATTGTTTCTGTTTCGGCCGTTGCGGACCGCAAGTGCACGCTAAACCTGAAAGTTGAACGCGCCAGACCCGCTTCGGGCCGGGATCCTATTTTTCCTTCCGAATAAGGTCAACCGCGCTTTGTCTGAGGTGTTGGCGGTGCATGCAGTGCTATGCAGAACTGACGGTCGACAGCTATATATTGACTTCTATAGCTGGATTGATATAGTTAGGGCATGAGCCTCGAGAGCATCTTGCTGGGAATGTTGAATCAGCCACGTAGCGGCTACGACCTTCGACAAGAGTTCGAGATGGGCGCAAAGCATTTTTGGTCTGCCGAACTCAGTCAGATCTATCCCACGCTCAAGCGGATGGAGAATCGTGGCTGGCTAGAAAGTCGCCTAGAGCCGTCCCCTAAAGGGCCAGACCGTCGTGTCTACGCGCGGACGAAAGCTGGTCGCGAAGTCCTTCATGAGTGGTTGCGATCCGGCCCCGTCGTGGGCAATGACCGACTGGCCTACATCGGGCAACTGATTTTCATGGGCGAGTTGAGTGACTTGGACGTGACTCTGGAGTTCGTGCAGCAGCTGCGGGAAGAGTTCGATGCAGTGCTGCAGTTGCTAGCGGGCGCGGTTCAGGAGTACGAAGCGTCATCGCAAAAGAACCCGTCAATGGAAGACTTCCACAATTTGCTGAGCGTGCGCATGGGTGTTCGCTCGTTGCAGGCGAAAGTGGATTGGTGCGACGAATCGATCAAGGAAATCCAAAAACGCATCAAGCAAGACAAAGACGCGTAACCACACTGTTTGATCTTGAAGCAGGAGACATAGATGGACAATGAAACGTTGGCCTTTTGGCTGCGACGTTCGCACATCGCCGTTGGATTTGTAGGCCTGTTCGCGTACTGGATTCCCATCTTCGCAAAGAAGGGCGGCAGAGCGCATATCGTTAGTGGTCGGATCTTCGAGTGGTGTGGCTATTGGGTGGCGGGGTCGGCGCTGTTCTCGTGCGTCCGCTATTTGACGATTCCCCATCACTTTGCATTTGTTGCTCGTCCAGACGCGTCGGTCGAGGAGCTGGCTCGCGTCGAGTTTGCTCAGTTCTTATTAACGCTGCTGTCTTTTCTGGCTTGGATCTTTCTGTTCCAACTGCGAACTGGCATGCGTGTCGTTCGAGTCCGCCGTATCACTGACCGCAGTTACACGGACGCCTACCGTAACTGGGAAGCAGCCTTTTGGTTGTATTCTCAGCTACTCGCCGCGGTCGCGATTCTTGCTTACGGAGGTTATCGCCTGGCAAACGGTGGGCACGCCGTGCATTGGGTTAGCGTCGTGGTCGGAATGCTGACGATTATGGACTTCAAAAAGGAATTGCGGTTCTATCGCCAGCCGCAAGCTGAGAAAATGTCGTGGTGGTACAAGCATATGGATTGCATGCTGGGCTGTGGTGTCGCTTTCCATACGGCGGGCCTTGTGTTCACATCGCGATGGATGGAAACGAATCTTGGTTATCGTTTGCCTGGCGCTTGGCAGCTTCTGCCCTGGGTCTTACCGACACTGATCGGTGCTCCTGTCACTTGGATTTGGATCGCCCACTATCGAAACAAGTTTGGCGGTGTTGGCGTGGCAAGCGAGTCCATGGTTGGCGAAACGGCTTAGCACAGCGCATGAAAAAGGGATCGCCGAGCCGGCGATCCCTCGTGCATTTGGAGGTAGGTGTTGGAACCTACTTGGCTTCGAATCGGTACATCTTGCCGAACGCGTCACCACAGTAGACTTCGCCGTTTTCGTCGGTACCGAAGGTCATGATCGGAAAGTCGCGATTCGGTGGTTTTGGAATTTCCCGATTCTCCAGCACTCGATTCGATGCTGGATCGTACTTCAAAGCCCAGAACCTTCCAGATACGTAATCAGCGTAGACATAGTAGCCCTTCAGTCCGGGTGCTTTGCTGCCGCGATACACTTGGCCACCAGTAATTGACTTACCAGTCTCGTGATCGTACTCCCAGATTGGTTCGATCAAATCAGCGCGTGGAGCTGAGCCAGCAGGGCCGAACTTGTGAAAGCCCTCTCGCAGGTTCCAGCCATAGTTTCCGCCGTTCTTGATGATGTTGATTTCTTCCCAGAGTTTTTGTCCAACGTCGGCAGCGTAAAGTAGATCCGTTTCAAAATCGAAGGTCAGTCTCCAGACATTCCGCAGTCCGTAGGCATAGATCTCAGGTCTGGCCAGCGGTCGTCGCGAGTTCTTTTGGTCTGCGAACGGGTTGTCGGCTGGGATCGCGTAGTTTCGTCCTTTGTCTTTGTTGTCCACGTCGATTCGCAAAATCGATCCTAGCAGTGTCTGGACGTTCTGGCCGTTCATCATGGGGTCGTTTGCAAGACCGCCGTCACCCAAGCCGATGTACAGATACTTGTCCGGACCAAACTCGATGCTGCCCCCGTTGTGATTCCAGAACGGCTGCTTGATACGCATCAACTCCACTTCGGAATTGGGGTCGGCTTTATTGGGGTCGTCCTTTGAGACCGTGAATCGCGTTACGACCGACGTTTGATCGGCGTCAGCAGTCGTGTAGTACAAGAAAAAGTGTCCGTTGTTCTTGTAGTCTGGGTGGAACGCCAAACCCAGCAGACCCTCTTCGTTTTTGTTGTCGCGATAGACAACGCTGTCCTCAATATCCAGAAACACATCAGCTGTCTTCACATCTTGCCGGTTTGGCATGACGTAAATCACGCCTTGCTGCGACACCATGAAGATTCGATCCGTGCCATCCTTCGCCGACGTGATGACGATCGGACGGAAATGAGGGGCCTCTTCCGGTCGAGGTATCTCCAGATCCGGGAAGGCGGGAACGATCTGAATATCGATAGGACTCTCGTTTACCTCTGCCCACGCCAACGAAGCAAACATACAAATGAGAAGGGAAACTAGGTACGTTTTCATTGAAAAACCTGAGGTGTGAACGACATAAATTGAAGGCCATTTGCGACCGAGCTTAAGGTGGGGAAGTCGCGAATGTCAAGTTCTCGACCATCCGCCGCGAGTGCAAACCGATTCCCTGGAGCCAGTCTGTCGGTGCGTTGGTTCTGGCTTGATCTCGCTGCGAGTTGAGTTCAGCCAAACCGTCGCAGTAGTAGACTGACCAAACTGGGGGCCAGCCGATCGGCCCACACAAGAAGCTTTCCACCCAGCGACAAAATGACTTCCCGTCGTCCACGTTCAATTGCCCGAACGGTGTGCTTGGCGACAGTGTCGGCAGTCATCGGGTTGTTGTTTTTGGCCGCCTTGCCCGATGATCGCATGGCTTGGTCGAAGAACTCGCTGCTGGTCGTGCTAGGGCTCACCAAAATCAAATCGATCCCTTCCTCTGCCAGTTCCATACGCAACGCATCGGACATGCCGTGCATTGCGAACTTGCTGGCACAGTACTCCGATTTTTTGGGGACAGCGCAGTGCCCTAACACTGATCCAATGTTGACGACTACTGCATCATCACAGTCGCGAAGCAGCGGTAGTGCAGATCGGATTAACTCAATCGGTGCGAAGAAGTTGATCTCCATCAGCTGTCGCAGTCGTGCTTCGTCGGCGGATGCGAAGGTACCGATCCCACCGATGCCGGCGTTGTTGATCAACAGATCCAGGCCACCATATGCATCCCTTGCACAGGCAATTAGTTGTTCGCGTAGGCTCGGATCAGTGATGTCGCCTGCCACCACCTGAGCGTCACTTCCAAGCCGTCGGACTTCTTCCGCAAGCTCGTTCAGTCGATCCTCACGACGAGCTGTCAGGACGAGGCGATTGGAGCCACCAGCGAGTTCGATCGCCAAAGCGCGACCGATGCCACTCGAGGCACCGGTGATGAGGACTCGACGTGCTGTGACCTTTCGTCTCAAGAGGCGATCCTTCAAAGTGGCTGTTGCGCTAACGCATCGGTTGTGGAGAAGCTAAGCCACGTCCTCGACTTGAACGACATCAGTGTCGTCATCTGGATTCGCAACGTTTGCCGGTACCGAATTTTCGCCGGTCGAGCTAGAGGCAGCGGTTCGTTCTTTGACCTGGACTTCGGGGTCCGTGATTCTGCCCAGATATTTCTGTGGCATTCGACAGTGAATCGTAACTTGGTTGTCGTCGTATTGCTTCGACAGGACATCTCCGTGCGCGGCTACGTACGCCATCATCTTTCCGTTGGCCACGCTCATCGTGATATCGACATCCAAAAAGGTGCGACTCAGGGCATCGCTTACGGCAGCCGACAACCGGTCGATCCCATCTCCCGTTTTCGCGCTGACGGCAACAGCGTTTGGGTAGCGATTTAAGACTGCTTGAATCGCCGCATGGGAATCGCAGCCATCCGTCTTGTTGAGTACCAGCAATGCGTCCTTTTCTTCGATCTCCAATTCTTCCAAGACTTCGAAGACGGCCGCGATCTGATCCAGTACAAACGGATTCGAAACATCCGCGACGTGCAGCAGCAAATCGGATTGTCGCGTTTCCTCCAGGGTGGCCTTGAAGCTTGTTACTAATCGGTGAGGTAAGTCGCGAATGAAACCCACCGTGTCGCTTAGCAGGACCGGACCCCAGTTGGGCAAATGCCAACGTCGCGTGCGAGTATCCAGGGTTGCGAACAGTTGATCCTTCGCCATTACGCCAGCGTCGGTGAGCCGGTTCATAAGCGTACTCTTGCCGGCGTTGGTGTAGCCCACCAGAGAAACGGTCATGTGTTCCGACCGAGCGGCGACTTGGCGTTCTTTCCGCTTTTCAATCTTGGCCAGATCGGTCTTCAGATCGTGGATCCGTTTTTCGACGAGCCGACGGTCGACCTCCAACTGTTTCTCACCCGGTCCTCGCATGCCAACACCCATCTTCAGGCGCGAAAGGTGCGACCACAGGTTTTTGAGTCGTGGAAGTGAGTATTCCAGCTGGGCGAGTTCGACAGCTAACCGGGCTTCATATGTCTGGGCCTGAGAAGCGAAGATGTCGAGGATTAGCTCGGTACGATCAAGCACTTTGACACACGTAGCT